>CAYPXU010000136.1:0-4704 GCA_964414875.1 uncultured Zetaproteobacteria bacterium
TTCCGAGGTATATGCGCATGAGTGAAACACAGGCAATTCTAGCGTTGGCAGATGGTCGTATTTTTCGAGGCGTAGCATTTGGCGCAACGGGTAATACGGTTGGTGAGGTATGTTTTAATACATCACTTACGGGTTACCAAGAAATTCTGACAGACCCTTCCTATACTGATCAAATCATGACTTTTACCTATCCACATATCGGTAATATTGGTGTGAATGCGCAGGATATGGAATCTGATGATGTGGCTGTACGTGGCTTGATTGTGCGTGCGCCTGCAAGAAAAACCTCTAGTTACCGTGCCGAAGAAAGTTTGGAGACGTGGTTAATATCCAAGTCTGTTGTGGGTATTGCGGATATTGATACACGAGCCTTGGTACGGCATTTGCGTGATTATGGTGCGCAACATGGTGTAATTGCATCCGATGGCATGTCGGAAGAAGAGGCTATCGCAAAAGCCAAGGCTTGGGCTGGTTTGGAAGGGCGTGATTTGGTGGGGCAGGTGAGTTGTGACCATGTTTCAACATGGCAGCAGGGAACTTATGACATTGATACAGCAGCTTATAAGCAGCCTGCGATGAAAAAACACGTGGTTGCTTTTGATTTTGGTTGTAAACGTAATATTTTCCGAAAATTGGCGGATCGCGGTTTGAAAGTGTCGATTGTACCTGCGCAAACCTCTGCCAAGGATGTCTTGGCAATGAATCCTGATGGTATCTTTTTATCCAATGGTCCTGGTGACCCGTCTGCGGTGGGCTATGCAGTGGATGCTATTCGCGAACTAATTGAGGGTGATACACCCATCTTTGGTATTTGTATGGGGCATCAATTGTTGTCGCAGGCATTGGGTTTGCAGACATTTAAATTAAAGTTTGGTCATCGTGGCGGTAACCATCCCGTTAAAGATGAAACTACAGGCAAGATTGAAATAACCAGCCAAAATCATGGTTTTGCGGTAGCTGATGATGCGGTGCCAGAGCATGTTGAAATTACCCATCGTTCGTTGTTTGATGGTACGGTTGAAGGCTTATGTGTGAAGGGAAAACCTATATTCTCTGTGCAATATCACCCAGAAGCCAGCCCAGGTCCACAAGATGCGGACTATTTGTTTGATCGTTTTGCAGATTTATTGGACTGAAGCCTTCGGGTAAAGTCTTTTAAATTCGCTCTGTTGCATAATGACAGGGTCAGCGATACCCATATTTTGCAGGCGTTTCCATAGAATTTCAGCTTCACCCTTGGTCATGGCTGGAAAGATAAAATGATAACTTGGAATGCTGACTGTACGACGTTCGTAATTGTATGGTTGTTTACTTCTTTTGAGTTTTTCTTGCATGCTTTCAGCATATTCGGACATATAAAAGCGACCCAATCCGACTTTAAAGACCTTTTTATCGTCCTTGCTCAGATGATGGAGTACATCGGCTTCAACACCCAGAGCGCGCCATTTAGCTTTTACTTTCCCAGCTTCGGATTGTGTCTTAAATATACGCGGATCATCAAAGGCATGTAGTTCGACAGGTTCTCGTTTTTGAATGAGTTCAGGGTGAAAACCTACATCCGATAAGCGTTTTTGCATTCCATGAACGGCTTGTTTTGAGATCATGCGGCGCGTCATCACACGCCAAGACCCAGCATCCAGCGAGTGGATGTCGGGAATGGGCATGTGGATTCGTGTTAAATGATTTTGTACGATGGGTGGGTTCCACGCCAGCCATGTTAGACTAATCATGGCTGCAATAAAGATGAACATAAACAGGCGCTTCATGATGTAAAATGTCGCTCGGCAAGAATATAGAGTCCGTTTAAGGTTAAATGTGGCTGCAAAGAGCTAATGCTGGATATGTCCGTATGAATACGCTCTGCTAGACCGCCGGTGGCAATAACAGGAGCATCGCGATACTCATCCAGCGCGTGTAGTCGTTTGATAATGCCAGATAGACCATCAACAGCCGCCCAATAGCTGCCTGCCTGCATGCTGCTAATCGTATCGCGACCAATCAGGGTGTCTGTAGCCGTGATAGAGACTTCTGGTAATTTGGCAGCGCGTTGGCATAAGGCTGCCAACGCAATGTCCATGCCTGGAATAATTAAACCACCAGCATAATGCCCCTGCTGATTAATCAAATCGAATGTAGTGGCGGTACCACAATCCAAGACAATCGCAGGGCTCCCGTAAGATTCACGTACAGCAATGGCATTGGCAATGCGATCAGCACCTACTTCTCGTGGATTTTTATAATCCACTGCCATACCAGTTTTAACATCAGAATCGCCAATAAAGGCTGTTGGGCAGGCACATGTTTGTATGCAGGATTCACGTAATACGGTGTCTAAGTGTGGAACTACGCTGGCAATCATGATGCCATGCATGGCTTTTGGATCGTGATGGAATTGGGTAAACATGCCATGCAACTGCCAGCTTAATTCATCACTGGTGATATGAGCGCTACTGGATAAGCGCCAGTGGCAAGTAAGTTTGCCGTTTTGGAACAGTCCGAAGACCATTTGGGTATTGCCGACATCAATGCAAAGTAAGTTGCTCATATCGTTGCCTTTCCACGTTTAAACATTTGTTTCGGAAGACTGCTAACGGGAAAAAGTGTCTTAAATAAATTAAGCATGCTTTTGTTCCAGTAACTCTAATTCACCTGCAATAATACGCTGAGTTCCGTGCTGGGTGGTCAGTAATAAAGCACCATCTTCATCCAAAGCTTTGGCAATGCCTTCGATATAAGACCTGCCATCGTGGACACGGACTTTTTGACCTGATGCAGCATGGGCTTGCCACCATGCATCACGAATAGGAGCAAAGCCTTGTTCAAGATAGATATGATACCAATGATCCATACTTTTTAATACGGACGTAGCACATTGTAAGCGGGATATAGTGTTTTTATGATGGCTTTGTAAAGCCGTGACCGTTTGTGCAATATCCTTTGGCCAGCCTTGTTCGGGGGCTTTGATGTTCAAGCCAATGCCAACAATGACGGCGTGTACCAAGCCTGGCTCAGCACGCATTTCAGTTAAAATGCCAGATACTTTTGCGCCATGAATCAGCAAATCATTGGGCCATTTGATGCGAATGTCATCACTATATTGTGATAGTGCCTGTTGCAGGGCAACTGCGGTTAACAAAGAAAGTTGGGGTACTTGTTCAGGTGATAAAGGCGGTCGCAAGATGATACTAAGGGCAAGACTATCCCCCACAGTATGCCAAGTGCGCCCCAATCTGCCTCTGCCAGCACTTTGCTGCTCGGCGATAATAGTTGTGCCTTCTTTGGCTCCTGTTTCTGCCTGACGCATGGCTTCGCGGTTGCTTGAATCAAGGCTATCAAAATGTTGAATGTATTTGCCGATGCAGTGGTTCTTAATACACTGAGCTTGCAATGTGATGTCGCTAAAGAAATCACTGCACAGTTGATATCCTTGCCCTGCATGGGATTGAATGTTTGCACCTTGTTTGCGTAAAGCATCGATGTGTTTCCAAACTGCTGCACGGGAGATGTGCAATTCTTGGGCTAATATATCGCCAGACACCGCTTCGGGGGCGGTGCTAAGCCTGCTAAGAATATGTTGGCGTGATGTGGGTTTCATGCCTGTTCATCATTGGCGGCGTGGCTTAGTTTTAAGGCTTCCACACGCATGGAAAGGTCCAATGCAGGAGCTGAATGGGTAATGGCGCCAATAGCAATGCGATTTACACCTGTTTGGGCATAGTCACGTGCATTGTGTAGCCCAATATTACCCGATGCTTCGAGCAAAATAGAGTTGGGAATCAATAATCGCGCATCACTCACTTGTGAAGGGCTCATATTATCCAATAAAATAATGTCGGGGCATAAAACAACGGCTTCTTTGACTTGTGCGAAGGTCTCACACTCGACCTCAACCCAGATATCATGATTGTGTTTAAAGCACGCGTTGATGGCTTCGGTGATGGAACCACTGGCTTCAATATGGTTTTCCTTGATGAGCATGCCACTTGCCAAATCCATGCGGTGGTTGCTGCCACCACCATGAACCACGGCTTGTTTTTCCAACAAGCGTAGTCCTGGTGTGGTTTTGCGTGTATCGGCAATTGAGCAGCCTGTACCCTGCACGGCTTCTACAAAAGCATGGGTGGCTGTGGCAATGCCTGATAAATGTTGCATGAAGTTTAGGGCGGTGCGTTCCGCAGCAAGCAAGTGACGCAAGCTGCCTGTTAACTCTACAATAACATCACCAACTTTTACGCTGTCTGAATCATCTTTAAGCCAATGTTGCTGAATGTTATTGTCCATGGTGGTGAATACTTTTTTGGCAATGCTGCAGCCCGATAACACACCTTCGGCTTTGGCAGTGATGCGAGCAAGACCACGCTGTACATCCAAAATGGTGGCTAAAGCGGTATGATCCTCATAAGCAGCATCTTCGGTGAGCGCCAAGTCAATCAATGTTTGAATATAAGACATGCGGCAAGCTTACACGCAAGACTCTATAGCAGCCAGAGTATCCAGCCCATAGTCAGTATGGCGGCTGGTTGATTCCAGTTGTGCGGTAATAAAACGCGACATAATGATGCCGCGATGCCTGCAATAAGCGTGGCAATCAATAATTGTTGCCAAGGAATACCATGGTACAGGTGAACGCTCCAGGCGCATAAAAATGCACTGCTAATAATCAGCGCAAGATGTCCAAGCAGGGTTTGCTCGGGGTGTAATAAA
>CAYPXU010000137.1:0-4665 GCA_964414875.1 uncultured Zetaproteobacteria bacterium
TCTCCAGATGGTAAGCGCATTGTCTTTTCTATGCCTATTGGACGCAGTGTGCATTTATTTATGATGGATATTGATGGTAAAAACTTAGCTGAATTAAGTGATGTTCGCAGCATTGATGTACAACCTACATGGAGCCCTGATGGTCAGTGGATTGTATTTACATCCAACCGCTCACATGCCGATATGCGCGGTGGAAAAAAGAACCAATGGGATATTTGGGCTGTTACATATGAAGGTAAACAATTAACACAATTAACATTCGATAATGCCCGCGATGGTGCACCATCCGTTGCCAAAGATGGCTATGTTTATTTCCATTCCGATCGCAAAATAAGCAAAGCTCTTATGACAGCACACCAAGTTTCGGGTCATGTTGAACGCTTTCATGTTTGGAAAGTTAAACTGCCCCAATAAACATATCGAGTATCCTGAGGTTTGTGCCTCAGGATGCTTTTTTCATCATCGTTTGAAGGCGCTGATTATGCTCAGGATTCAAACTACTTAGTGGCAGGCGAACTACAAAAGATGCCCCCTTACCCTCATCACTCTCTACCCATATTTCCCCATAATGAGCTTCAACAATATGTTTGCAGATAGCCAGACCTAAACCAGCACTTCCCTGTTTTCGAGCTCGCGAATCATCAACACGATAAAAACGATGAAATAAACGATTTTGATGTTCCTTCGCAATGCCAATACCTTCATCACAAACCGTAATCAACACATGGTCTTGTTTGGCATAGGCAGTCAGCCAGATAGTGGAGCCTTGCGGCGCATATTTATAAGCATTGCTTAACAAATTAAAAACAACACGCTCAAGTTGACCACAATCACCCATCACCTCTAAGTCATCCTGAATATCCATTTCTAAGCGTAACTGCCGCTGCTCAAATAAAATCAAATGTTGCTGACCAACCTCTTGCAATAGCAGCGACAGATCCAACTTGTTTTGCTCCAACTCAAGCATCCCAGCATCCGCGCGCGCCAAGGTTAATAAGTCATCAACAATACGTTGCATACGAGCCACAATATCCAAATGCTGTTTCAACAGCTCTTCATGCTCTTTAACACTACGTGTTTGCCGAAGTGCTACTTCAATTTCACCTTTCAAAATGGTCAATGGCATGCGCAACTCATGCGAAGCATCAGCCGTAAAACGCTTTTGCGACTTAAAACTCGACTCCAGTGCCTCAAACATTTGATTTAAATTCTTTTCAAGCTCCTCAATTTCACGCTCTCTTGCATGCCCCGACAAACGCTGGGAAAGATCACCACGCGCAACAGCCTTGGCTGTTTTTTTAATTTCCTCAATCGGACGAAGTGCTCGTTTGGACATCATATAACCAGCCCATGCACTCAAGACAATCGAAATAAGCCCCAGAAAGCCACCAATTGTATACAGTAATTTAAAAAAGCTTTGTATTTCACTGGTGTTATGACCGATTAATACCACCGCTACAACACGCCCAGATTTATGAATAGGTAAAGCTAAGACCCGCATATTACTTTTTCGTAACAATGAATCGGTAGATATAAATACGGCTTCTTTTCCAGCCATCGCTTGACCCAAAGCGAAACTGACTTGATTGCCACCCGTACCCACCAAGCTTTTATCAGATGTATATTGAATCACACCGTTGGCAGTAATAAGCTCAACAGAATCACGTGTATCGCGGGCATAATTGTCCAACACTGTCAGCCAATAATAACTATGTGACTGCTCCAGTTCCAATTCCAATGTATGTGATTGAGATAATAAAACATCATCAAGATTCTGATAAATTTGGCGTGCCAAGAAAAAATAAATAACCAATGCTGCAAAAATAAGAATCGATAGTTCCACTGCAACATACAGCAATGCCAAACGACCACGAAATGTGTCCAGCATATGGTGGCGAATCGTTTGTATCATAAGCTTTAGATCCGTTTAATGCTGCTTAAATGAGTGGGCTATCGGCACTCAGCAAATAACCTTGTCCACGCATCGTATGCAATAAAGCTACATCATGACCCTTATCAATTTTATTGCGCAAATGACTAATATATACATCAATCACGTTACTCTCTGGATCAAAGTTCATATCCCAAACATGCTCACCAATCAAGGTGCGCGATAATACCTTATTCGCATTGCGCAATAGATACTCCAAAAGCGAATATTCTTTGGTAGTAAGGCGAATCGGCTTTCCTGCACGGGTTACAAGCCTTGTGATTGGATCCAACTCCAAATCTGCCAATTGCAATGTTGGTGTTTTACTATCAGCACGGCGGCGCAGTAATGCCCGAACGCGCGCCAAAAGCTCTTCAAAAGCGAAAGGTTTGACCAAATAATCATCCGCTCCAGCATCTAGTCCACGCACCCGATCTTCAACACTGTCACGCGCTGTTAGCATTAATACAGGCGTTACAACACCGCGCGCACGAATTTCACGGCACACACTGATGCCATTTTTTTTCGGCAACATCACATCAAGCAAAATCAAATCGTAATCATTCACTTCAGCCAAAAAGCCACCATCTTCACCATCATAGGATACATCAACGGCATGACCTTCTTCTTTCAGACCTTTCTGAATAAATTGCGCAACACGCTCTTCATCTTCAACCACTAAAATTTTCATGTGCTTACTGTAGCATGAAATAAATCAGTCGGTATATTTTTTTAGGCACTGAAAGTGCGGTCCGCAACATAACAGTCATGATAAAAGCACCCTTGCCTAAGCTGTGTATCGTTCTATATTGGCTACTATGGATTATAAGCTCACATCAAAACGCCCCCTACACCGTGGTTTTTTCGAGTTAGATAGTTATAGCGTCGAACATGAACGTTTTGATGGAGGCACATTACACATCGAACGCGAGCACCTGGAGCGCGGCAATGCAGTTGCTGTATTACTCTATGATCCTGCATGTGATGAAGTATTACTCATTGAGCAGTTTCGTATTGGTGCAGCGGTGCGTGATGACAATGCATGGTTGATTGAAGTTGTTGCTGGCATGATTGATGAAGGTGAAAATGCGGAATCTGCTGCTCGACGCGAGGCGGTTGAAGAGGCGGGTTATGCTCCAGACACGATGACTTATTTAGGCAAATATTATTCCACCCCAGGCGGATCATCTGAGCATATCACACTATATTTAGGTCATATTGATAAAAACAAACCCGCAGGAAAAGGCGGCGGCATTGCCAGTGAACATGAAGATATTCGTTGCTTTTGGTTAACACGTAAAGAGGCTATGCAATGGGTTTATAATGGCACAATCAATTCTGGCGCACCCATGCTGTCCTTGTTATTGGCATTTGGAAGTCAGGGCATAAGCAAGGAGCTTACATGAAAGTATTTCACACATGGCAAGAAGCCTCTGATGCTGGTATCTGTGGTGGAGCCATTACGGTAGGGAACTTTGATGGCGTCCATATGGGACATCAACAAGTGCTGGCTGAGCTGAAAGGTCACGCCCAAGCCGTTAACGGTTCACCTTTAGTTGTAACCTTTGAACCACACCCGCGTGCCGTATTGTTTCCCGAAGAAGCACCACGCCGTTTGTGCCATGTACACGAGCGCTTGCAATATCTCGAAGAAGCAGGTGTCGAAGCCTTATTACTTCTTGAATTTACCAAAGAACTCGCCACATGGCCTGCTGAAAAATTCTCGCGCGCTTTATATGATGCTTTTTCATTCAAACATATGCATGTTGGTTATGATTTTGCTTTCGGGCATGACCGACAAGGGCATGTCGCAGATTTGCGCATATTAGGCGACCATGTTGGTTTTACTGTTTCTGAAGCCGCCGCATTTGAAATGCAAGGTGCTGTTGTATCATCCAGTCGCATTCGTTCTAATATTGAAGCTGCCGAACTTGCACTTGCCACGCAACTTTTAGGTCGTCCCTACAGCATTGCAGGAGAAGTCTTGCATGGCGAAAAACGCGGGCGAAAAATGAATTTTCCAACTGCCAATATTGATGTTGCAGACTTGGCTCATCCGCCTGTCGGCATTTATGCAGTGCGAGCCTATACCGACAATAAACCATGGAATGGCGCTGCTTATTTGGGCTATCGCCCAACATTTCACGGACGCACTTTACTGCTCGAAACACATTTATTGGATGCAGAAGTAGATCTATATGGACAATGTCTAAATGTTGAGTTTGTTCAGCGCATTCGCGAAGATAGAGCCTTTACTGGGGCTGATGATTTAGCACAACAAATCGCTAAAGACTGTGATCAGGCTCGGGAGATTCTGGCTTCAACCACAAGATAAAAAAGTTTTCCTAATAAAAAAAGGCGACCTCCGAAGAAGTCGCCTTTTATCAAGCTTTGAGCAGATGCTCAGTTGTCAAAAGACAACTACATCATACCGCCCATGCCGCCCATATCTGGAGCTGCAGGAGCTGCGCCAGCTGGTTCTGGGATGTCTGCAATCATTGCTTCAGTGGTGATCAAAAGACCAGCAATCGAAGCTGCATGTTGCAATGCTGTACGAGTTACTTTGGTTGGATCAATCACGCCCATGGCAACCAAATCACCATATTCTTCAGTTGCAGCATTGTAACCAAAGTTTGCATCATCAGATTTTGATATTTCATTGACAACCACAGACGCTTCACCGCCACCGTTAGAAACGATTTGACGCAAAGGTGCTTCAACCGCAGTACGAACGA
>CAYPXU010000138.1:0-4656 GCA_964414875.1 uncultured Zetaproteobacteria bacterium
AACACGGTCATCTGAACAGCTACGGATTCATTTATAACTATGCTGAATAGTTACAACCAATTAAGGTTAAGCTTGGCATGATTTTCATCGGACAGCAGTGTGTATCATTAATAATGATACCGCAATTGAGCAATAAACACTGAATCATCCGTGCATTTATAAATCACACAGGAAGTCTTTAGGCTCAGCTCTTACAATCACATGCTATGAGTTCAAACGATAATTTGGTGCTTCTTCGGTAATTGTCACATCATGCACATGCGACTCACTCAAACCAGCACCTGTAATTTTCACAAATTTTGCTCGTTTATGCATGGATTCAATAGATTCTGCACCCATGTATCCCATCGCAGCACGCAGACCACCCACCAATTGATGCACAATATCAGCCAATGAACCTTTATATGCCACACGGCCTTCAATACCTTCGGGCACAAGCTTCATTGCCTCTTCAACATCGCCTTGAAAATAACGATCTTTACTACCCTTCTGCATAGCGCCAATCGAACCCATACCACGATAAGATTTAAATGTACGACCTTGATATAAAATCTTTTCACCAGGTGCTTCATCTGTACCAGCAAACATCGAACCAAACATACATGTGCTCGCGCCAGCAGCCATCGCCTTGGCAAAATCACCCGAGAATTTAATACCGCCATCAGCAATCACAGGCACACCAAGCTCATGTCCAGCATCCGCACATTGCATGACTGCTGTTAATTGTGGAACACCCACACCTGCGACAATACGCGTGGTACAAATCGAGCCAGGACCAATACCCACTTTTACAGCATCGGCTCCCGCAGCAATCAAATCACGCACTGCCTCTGGTGTGGCAATATTGCCGCCAATGACTTGAATATCATCGCCATATTTTTCTTTAATTTCACGCACCTGGTCAATCACACCTTGCGAGTGACCATGTGCAGTATCAACAACCACTGCATCCACGCCTTCAGCAAACAAAGCTTCAAAACGCTTCATTTCTTTGGGACCAACACCAATCGCAGCAGCCACAAGCAAACGTCCCAAATTATCACGAACTGCTTTGGGATGTGCCGTGGATTTTTCAATATCACGTACCGTGACCATACCTTGCAAATAACCATCCGCATCCACGACTGGAAGCTTTTCAATACGATGTTCACAAAACAATGCCTTACATGCTTCCAGTTTTGTTCCTGGAGTCACACTGACCAAGCCTGATAGTGGAGTCATCATATCACGCACTGGTTTCTTGCTATCGGTATCAAAACGAAGATCGCGATTGGTTACAATACCGCAAACTTTTCCATCGGCATCAAGCACTGGAAAGCCAGAAAAACCATTCGCGCTGGCAAGCTCCTTAACATCCGACAGGGTCATGCTCTCAGTAACCGTCAAAGGATCTTGCACCACACCCGCTTCGTAACGCTTCACCTTACGTACTTCTGCGGCTTGCTGTTCATTGCTTAGATTTTTATGAATCACACCAATACCACCCTCTTGCGCAAGGCAGATAGCTGTCGATGATTCTGAAACTGTATCCATTGCCGCTGAAAGAACAGGAATATTCAAACGAATTTTCTTAGTTAATTGCGCCGAGGTATCCGCGCCCTTTGGCACAACAGAACTGGCTTGCGGCACCAGCAATACATCATCAAATGTCAAAGCTTCGCCCATAATGCGTGAATCCATAAAAACAATACCTCCAGATACAAGGCGGGGCACACTAACCCAAGAAGCGATGAGCTTAAAGTTCCAATTCATTCTATCTAAAGCTATTTTTTATTTCCTGAAAAATAATGCCTCGTTTCTCAGCAACAAAACACCTTTTTTAAGTCAAACTCATCTCTATGAAAACTGCCCAGCGCAATAACCCGAAGCCCAGGCCCACTGAAAATTAAAACCTCCCAAATGCCCTGTCACATCCACTACTTCACCAATAAAATACAGGCCTTGCACATCTCGTGCCTGCATGGTTTTGGATGATAAACATGTCGTATCAACGCCACCAAGTGTCACCTCTGCCGTGCGATAGCCTTCGGTCGCTGCTGGTTTTAACTGCCAGGAGTGCAGCTCTGATACAATGATATTCAAATCGGCTTCAGACAAACTCTGCAATGCTTTATCAGGGATATATTGCTCACACCAATGCAATACCAGACGTTTGGGTAATATTTCGGACAACACAGTTCTTACATGTTGTTTGCCACGCATGGCTTTTTGCTCTTGCAACCATACTCGCACATCCAAACCTGGCAGTAGATTAATGCCAATTGGTTGCCCCGCTTGCCAATACGATGATATTTGCAACATCACAGGACCACTGATACCACGATGCGTAAAGAGCATCGCCTCACGAAATGACTGATTGTTACAACTCGCCACAACTGGCAATGAGATACCTGCCAATGCCTTTAAGGATTCATGGATTTTTCCAGTTAATCGAAATGGCACTAGCCCTGCTTCGGTTTCGATAATATTCAAACCGAATTGACGGGCAACTTGATAACCTAGACCCGTTGCACCCATTTTGGGAATGGACAAACCACCCGTAGCAACAACCAGTGACTGGCACGTAAACACACCTTGATCACTATGAACATCAAAACCTGTATGTTTGACAACTTTATCAATGTTCGTGTGCAATTGTATGGTTACATGATTTTCTGCACACTTCTCAAGCAGCATATCCACTACCTGCTTGGCAGACTCATCACAAAACAACTGCCCATGTTCACGCTCATGCCAAGCGATGCCATAAGACTCAAACATTTCCAACGTATCGTATTGCGTAAAGCGTGCCAATGCTGACTTACAAAAATGAGCATTTTGTGATAAAAAATCATCCGCGCTGGCATACAAATTGGTGAAATTACAACGTCCACCACCTGAAATAAGAATCTTCTTACCTGCTTTTTCAGCATGATCGAGTATCAACACAGAACGACCGCGTTTACCCGCTTCCGCAGCACACATCAAGCCTGCCGCACCTGCACCTATAATAATTACATCATAAGCATTTATTAGAGTTTCCAAAGCCAACCACCCACATCAATATTTTATCTACAAAAGCGGCGCAATCACCAACGATACAATCGCCATCACATTAATCAAAATATTCATCGAAGGCCCTGATGTATCTTTAAACGGATCCCCCACTGTATCACCAACCACAACAGCAGCATGTACATCCGTCCCCTTACCACCCAAATTACCTTTCTCGACGTATTTCTTAGCATTATCCCAAGCGCCACCCGCATTTGCCATCATCAATGCCATCAATACACAACATATAAGTGCGCCAGCCAGCATGCCACCCAAAGCTTCTGCACCCAAACCAAAACCAACCACAACAGGGGCAGACACTGCCAAAACACCTGGCAAAACCATCTTCTTCAATGCCGCAGTCGTGGCAATATCTATACAGCGTGCGTGGTCAGGTTCGGCGGCGCCTTCCATCAAACCAGGGATCTCATGAAACTGCCTGCGAATTTCTTTAATCATTTCAAATGCAGCATTGCCAACTGCTGTCATGGTCAAAGAAGCAACCAAGAAAGGAAAGGTGCCGCCTATAAACAATCCAATCAACACCAGTGGTTCATTCAAATTGAGTGAAAAACCTGGATTATGCAGCGTCACCATTTCGACAAAAGCAGCAATAATCGCCAAGGCTGCTAGAGCCGCAGCGCCAATGGCAAAACCTTTACCAATCGCGGCGGTCGTGTTGCCCAATTCATCCAAAGAATCAGTGATTTTACGCGTTTCCTCGCCCATACCCGCCATTTCTGCAATACCACCCGCATTATCTGCCACAGGGCCATAAGCATCAATCGCCATGGTAATGCCTACAGTCGCCAGCATACCAACAGCGGCAATACCTACACCATAAAGGCCACATAGTGTTGTAGAAGCATAAATAATTGCACAAATAGTCAATACAGGAACCACCACCGATTCCATGCCAATCGCCAGCCCTGAAATCATCACTGTTGCAGGCCCTGTTTCACCTGCTTTAGCAATATCACGAACAGGCTTTCCACCCGTATAATATTCAGTAATCAAACCAATAATAATACCACCAATCGCACCCGATAATGCCGCACCCCATACGCCTGGCGCAACATCAAGAGCTGCAACCAAAAACCATGCAGACAACATAAATATCACGGAAGAACCAATTGTACCCACGCGCAAAGCAACTTCAGGTGAACGATTGGCAAACGTGCGTACCAAAGCGATACCAATAATCGAGCAAATCAAACCCAACGATGCCAAAGCCAGTGGTAAAAACATCAAGGCTTGTTGCTGACCCAATGGATCTAAAATATCTGCCGACATGGTGGATGCCATAGCAATCGTGGCAATCATCGCACCGCAATAAGATTCAAAAATATCCGAGCCCATGCCTGCAACATCACCGACATTATCAGCAATCACACCAGGGTTACGCGGATCATCTTCGGGAATACCAGCTTCTATTTTACCCACCAAATCAGCACCAACATCGGCACTCTTGGTAAAAATACCACCACCAACACGTGAAAAAAGTGCTACTAAGGATGCGCCCATACCAAAACCATGAATCGCGTGTGCTGTCTCAGGATCACCACCAAAGATTCAACCACTGTGCGCTGAAGCGCACAGAATGTTATGACGACTAGAAGTCAT
>CAYPXU010000139.1:0-4630 GCA_964414875.1 uncultured Zetaproteobacteria bacterium
CGATGCTGATATGAGCGTGGGTAATTTATATCGCCATTTCAAAAACAAAGAAGCCCTATTATTGGCTTGTTTGAAACATACCATGCAAAACAAACTAGATACTGGTATAAAAGCAGCAGAGCATTGTGACAGTGCCGTGGAAGCACTCGAAGCCTTTGCTTTGGCTCGCTTGCGCATTGGACATGCGGAATTTACCGATACCCGTCACCTCTACGATTTAATGGAAATTATCCATAAACAACACCAGAATGTATTGCTTGATTACGAACAAAAAACTATTGATGCACTCACGATCATTCTTGATCGTGGCGTGGCTCAAGGTGAATTTTTCATATCTGACAGCTCACAAGCAGCATATGACATATACCAGGCTATGATGCGCTACAATCACCCTGTAGCACTCAAAAACAATCCATTAAAGCTATTAGAAGAAGATTTAAAACGCTTATTACAGCTTGTTTATCGGGGCATTAAAAAATGAATATTTCTGGAGATACTATGTACAAATACGCCTTACTTATCATGCTCAGCGTTACAATCAGCGCCCAAATACAGGGCAATGCACAAGCAGCCGACAATCCTACGGGGCTTGAAATTATGCAAGCTGTCGATAACCGTGAAGATGGCGATACCTTACAACAAGACATTCACCAGATTCTAATTGACCGTAACGGCAATAAACGTGAACGGCATATGATTAGCTTTCGCAAAGATTATGGTAAAGATAAAAAATCTATCGTATTTTTTGCCAAACCAGCCAATATCAGAGATACAGCACTATTAACCTTTGATTATGATGATCCCAACACCGATGATGACCAATGGCTTTATTTGCCCGCCTTAAAAAAAGTTCGTCGTATTTCTTCCTCAGATCGTGGTGACTATTTTATGGGTACAGACTTCACTTTTGAAGATATGAAGCAGACACCTGAATTAGAAGATTACCACTGGAAACTGTTGGGCAGTGAAAAAATTGATGGCTCTGATTGCTGGAAAGTTGAAGGTACACCTGTATCCAGTGATGTAGCGCGCGAGCTTGGTTATTCACGTTTACTACAATGGATTCGCAAAGATAATGATTTCACTATTCAAGCATATTATTGGGATCAAGCAGGGCGTGAGTTAAAGCATCTAAATATCACCGAACTCAAACAAATATCGGGGATTTGGTCTTCTATCCGCATTGAAATGGTAAATATCCAAAGCAATCATAAAACGCGCCTTGAATTCTCACAACAAGCCTACAATACAGGCATGAAAAACCGTTTGTTTACTCAACGCACACTCAAACGCGGCTATCGTTAAATAAGAATCCACTCTAGGAGTCCCTATGTCATCCATTTTTTCATTTATCGTTCACCGTGCTTGGTGGATTCTGATACTTCTTGCGCTGATTACAGCAGGCTTTGTATCACAACTTCCCCACCTGAAAATGGAAACTGATATCTCAGAAATGCTGCCGCATAGTTTGGATGCTTATAGCAACAAGAAAAAACTTGAAAAAGTATTCTCCTCTGCCGATATGGTGGTTATTGGCATCACCAACGTTGATAACCCCAACGGCATTTACAATGCACACACCTTAAAACTGGTGGATGAGCTGACTCAGTGGCTAAAAATGCGTAAAGAGTTTCGCACATTGGCATTAGCCGACTTGATGAGCATCGCCACACTCAAAGACATGCGTGGTACAGCTGATGGCATGGAAGTTGAGCAGTTTATGGAACGACCTGTATCCAGCCCCAAAGATCTTACAGAGCTCAAGCAGCGGCTTATTGATAATGGTATTTATATGGGTTCTATTGTCAGTGAGGATGGCAAAGGAACGTTAATAGTTGTGCGCCCAAGCCCTGAATATAGCGGCCATTACAATGAAATTTACGAACTTATCAAAAACAAAGTTGCCGAAATAGATGCCCGTGGAGGACCTGAACAAATTCTTTTTACAGGTCGCCCTATTATTGATGGTGTATTTGGCGTGTATATGCCACAAGACATGCAAAATATGCAGCCTATGATTTTGGCATTGCTGGCATTATTATTGTTTTTCTCCTTCCGCAATATTCGCGGTGTACTTATTCCATTAAGCGTCGTTATTTTATCCGAGCTTTGGATGTTGGGAACCATGGCTATGAGCGGCATTCCTATTTATACCGTCACCACCCTATTGCCAGTGCTTATCCTTGCTGTCGGCATTGCTGACTCTGTGCATTTATTAACGCATATTCGTACCGAGGCAGGACGTGATACAAGCATTGATAAATACACTGCCATTGTACGTGGTATGCAAGGCATGTGGTTACCCATTTTAATGACCACCCTAACCACGGCGGCTGGTTTTCTAGCGATGTTAACCTCTGAATTACTACCCATGCGTTTCTTCGGTGTTTTTGCTGCAGTTGGTATTGCTTATGCGTTTATCATCACCGTATTATTTATTCCAGCCATTGAAGCCGTGCTAGCACATCGCGAAAAACCACTTAATCAGCTTACCTTTAGCAGTTATATCACTTGGTTAAACCGTATTGTTATTACCTATCCACGTCGTATTCTAATCAGTTTTATTTTATTATTCGTTGTTTCAAGTTACGGGCTAAGTCAACTTCATGTCAATTCATCTTTGGTCTCTGAATTTCATCCAGGAGACCCTATTCGTATTGCTGACACTACCCTTAACAAACACTTTGCGGGGACTTATGCACTGGATGTCATGCTTGATACTGGCAAACAAGATGGTGTATTGGAACCTGCATTCCTAAAGAGCCTAGACGCGCTTCAGCACCGTGTAGAAAAGGAGCCTGTGGTGGGTGATTCATCATCCATTGCAGAAATGCTGGCTGAAATGAATAAAGTCATGCACGAAGGCAAGCAAGCATACAAAACACCACCAGATTCCTCGGCACTTGCTGCACAATATTTATTACTCTATTCATTCTCGGGTGCTCCCGATGATTTTGACTCATTTATCACATCCGATTACAGACAAGCTCATCTACGTATTCAAATGAAAACCGATACCAGCGCCGATGCCGAGCATGTGATTAATCTTGTTAGGCAAGAAGCAACACAATTATTTCCAAACATCAATATCGAATTTGCAGGCACAGCTTACACCATGGTGAGTTTTTCTAATTTAGTCATTACAGGGCAAGTTCAATCATTACTCCTTGCTCTCACATTGATTTTCCTACTGTGCCTGATGATGTTCAAAAACCTAAAAGATGCAGCTTTGGCAATGTTACCCGTCACTTTATCGGTGATTGTTATTTACGGCGCTATGGGTTTGTTCGGTATTGCGCTAGAGATCGGCACAGCCATTACAGGTGCTATGGCACTGGGCATTGGTATTGATTTTGCCATTCATTATCTCTATCGCTATCGTTTTTATAGCACAGAAAAAGGCTCTCATGCGGAAATTGTAACCGCTTGCAATGAAGATACAGGACGCGCTATTGCCTTTAATGCACTGGTTGTGATTGGTGGTTTTCTGGTATTGCTGACTGCAAATCTTTACCCACAAGTAAAACTTGGAGCACTGGTCGCGTGTTCCATGGTGATTTGTTATCTCGCTACCTGTTATTTGTTTCCTGTCTTATTAAACAAGGAAAAATAGGCTCTTTTGAAAAGTAATCATACCGTCATTCAGCGGCTTTGCTTATGCTTATCAATGGTTGTATTAAGCATAAGCTCAGCTCATGCCTTTGAGTGGACCATGCATGGCAGCTTAAAAAATGAATCCGCCTATTTCATTGCTGGCGAGAAACGTTGGGATAAAATTCAAAACCGTTTGGAACTCAAGCCTGAAGCAGTCTTGGCAAAAGGTTGGGAATTTCGTAGCCGCGCCCTACTTTGGTATGATGCAGCCATGGATGTTCAAGCCACCCGCTCACCCGATTTAACCCATAGCATCAAACAACATTACCGCACCGCCAGCCAATTAAAAGAAGCCTATCTACTCTATGGTGGCGATGCTTTCGATCTGCGCTTAGGACAACAGCAAATCATCTGGGGTAAAACCGATGGCTTACGCTTGTTGGATGTTATCAATCCACTCGATTTACGTGAGTTTATTCTCGATGATTTTCTTGATTCACGGATTGGTCTAGTTGCTGCACGTTTAAATTATTATCCCGACACCGATATAGAGCAGGAGATCGAACTGGTGATAATTCCCGATGCCCAGCCAACTCAAATAGCCCCAACAGGCTCACGATGGGCACTAAATACGCCAAACCCACCAGCAGGCTTTACAGTGCAAACATTAGCCAACGAGCAGCCAAACTGGTCTGCAAAGAACACTGAGTATGGCGCAGCATGGCGTGGTAATATCGCAGGCTGGGATATATCTGCCAATTATTTCTATGGTTGGAAAGATAGCCCCAACGCATTTCGTAAGGTCACACCAGGTCTCATAACACTGCAACTCAAACATCTACGCATGCACACCATCGGCGGAAGTTTTTCCAATGCCTTTGGCGCATGGGTCGTGCGGGGAGAATTGGCAACAAATTTACAAGAAGGCATCAATGCCAATGGCACTACTTTTACCAATACAGTACAACGTAAAACCACCATCAATGCTGCCATTGCAGCTGAATGGAGCGCTCATAACTGGACAGTTAGCCCACAG
>CAYPXU010000140.1:0-4556 GCA_964414875.1 uncultured Zetaproteobacteria bacterium
TGGGTATTTCAATACTTCCAAAATATCTAGGTGATCTATTTGCAGCAAACAAAGGCGGCTGTGCTAAATATCAATGCACATCACAAAAAACTATTGCAACTAATGGGCAAACGATATCTCAAACTTTATTCCTGAAATCGAAATCAAGGGTGCGGAATGTCGCTAACTGTGCTAAAGTATGCTATATACGTTACGATCGAAGAGTTATAAGGGCTGAGTCCCGACACAGTTTGTTGGCCTAGTGAGCATGCGACCTTCCCCCCTCCCCAGCGTGCTCCTAGGTCGGCTTAAAACTGTGGTAAACAATGAATATCAATTTCTTGATGTGTGATCGGGTGTTTAAATGTAAGCCTGCTTGCATGTAACAATAACCTATCAGCTTTATGAAATGCCTCATCTGGAGCATAAAATTCATCACCAAGAATAGCATTGCCAAGCCAAGCCATATGTACACGTAGCTGATGTGAGCGGCCTGTTATGGGAGTGAGTTGTATGCGTGTGCTTTGTTTGTCTTTATCACGCTTTAATACTTGATATTGGGTGCAAGATGCTTTGCCTTCACGATCAATTTTTTGTCTGGGTCGATTGGCCCAATCGACCATCAAAGGTTGCTTAATTTCTCCTGCATCTTCTTTTACGAGACCATTAACGATGGCAATATATGTCTTGTTTACTTCACGTGTGGCAAATAATTGATTCATGGCTCGCAGGCTGTCTTTTTGGCGAGCAAAGAGAATAATGCCTGAGGTAGACATATCCAGACGATGCACAATAAGCACATCATCCAATTCCATTTGGCAGCGTGATGCCATGCAATCTTTTTTTTCAGGTGTATTACCAGGAACAGAAAGCAGATCGGCAGGTTTATTCACGATAAAAAGATATTCATCCTGAAAAAGAATGTCTAAACCTGTATGTTTGGGTGGTTTGTAGATGTTACATGCATTACTCATAAGTGTGAGAATCATGTGAATGATATGGTATTCGTCAATAATTTTGTGATGTGGCTTAAGTTTATAGGGCTTAACTGTTAATCTTTGCCCATGTCCAAACCGTCTCCCGATTTATCCAAACAAACACCGATGATGCAGCAATATTTAGGCATTAAAGCCGAATATGCTGATTGCCTGCTTTTTTATCGCATGGGCGATTTTTATGAGATGTTTTTTGAAGATGCCGTTGAAGCATCGAAGATATTGGATATTGCTCTGACCAAGCGTGGCAAGGCTGGTGGTGCAGATATTCCTATGGCGGGTGTGCCTTGGCATCAGGCAGAAAATTATTTGGCGAAGCTGGTATCTGCGGGTAAACGTGTGGCTATTTGTGATCAGATGGAAGCTCCTGATGGCAAAAAAGGTCCTGTACGCCGCGAAGTTGTGCGTGTTGTGACACCTGGCACAATCACTGAATCAGAACTATTGCCGCAAGAGCAAGCTGCACCTTTGTTGGCGGTATGTCGTAAATCCGAGCATTGGGCTATTGCCTCATTGGATTTGGCTTCAGGCATTTGGAAGTTGTTGGAAGGGCATGGTGATGCAGGCTTGGATGAAAATTTAGCGGTATTGCATCCAGCGGAAATTCTATTGCATAGCAAGGATGATAGCCTGACTGACTATCAGATTTATCGACCTGGAGATTGGAGTTTTTCTGCCGAAGTGATGCAAGAGCAACTGCAGCAACGTTTTGGTGTCGGTGATTGGCATGCCTTGAATTTTACAGGGCATGGTTTGGTTGCAGCGGCAGTGGGTGCGGTGTTGGTGTATTTGGAACAAACCCAAAAATGCGCATTATCACACTTACAATTACCCGTATTTAAAGCGCAAGCGGTCGGCATGCAAATTGATGCACGCTCACGGCGAAATTTAGAGGTCTATGCTTCATTAAATGGCGATGTGAAAGCAGGTGTGATGCATGTGTTGGATAAAACAAACACGCCGATGGGGGCACGCTTATTGCGTGAATGGATTGATTATCCTTTACTTGATGTGGCATTGATTTCCAAGCGTCAGGATGCGGTGCAAAGCCTGTTGGATGATGTCGATACAGAGCAAAAATTACGTGATGGATTGGCTCATATTCGAGATATGGAGCGTATGCTCACACGTGTAGCATTAAACCGTGCTGCACCGCGTGATTTTCGCGGTTTGGCGGATTCAATGTTGGCTTTGCCAAGCTTGTCGCAGACAATAGATGATCGAGAAGGTATATTTTCAGATATAAAACCTGCACTAAAAGGGCTGCATGATTTGGCAGCGACCTTGGATATAGCTATTGAGCGGACACCGCCAGCAGTCTTTCATGGTGGTGGTGTGATTCAGCAAGGCTTTGATGCGGAGTTGGATCGTTTGCGTGGCTTGGCAAAAGATGCGGGTGATTGGCTCAAGGACTATGAAGCCAAAGAGCGTGAGCGTACGGGGTTGCAAAACTTACGGGTAAAATATAACAAAGTATTTGGTTATTTTATTGAAATATCCAAGGCCCAAGCTGCCAGTGCGCCAGTTGAATATGTACGCAAACAAACCTTGGTGAATGCTGAGCGTTTTATCACTGATGAATTGCATAGTTTTGAATCAGAAATCCTTGGTGCAAAAGATGCCGCATTAACACGTGAAGCCGAGCTTGTTGAAACACTGCGCCAGTCTATTGGCTCGAATGCAGCAGCTATTCAGGCAGCAGCAGCAGCAGTGGCATGCTTGGATGTATTGGTTTGTTTTGCTCAGATCGCATTTGAATACCGCTATATTCGCCCTGATGTACATGCTGGCCAGCAATTGAAAATTGAGGGTGGTCGACACCCTGTGGTTGAGCGATGCTTAAGTGATGAGAATTTTGTTGCCAATGATACCCATATGCATACAAAATCACGCCGATTTATGCTTTTAACAGGCCCGAATATGGGTGGAAAATCAACCTATATGCGGCAAGTGGCATGGATTGTTTGGTTATCACATACGGGGTGTTTTGTGCCTGCCGATGAAGCGCGTGTGCCTTTAACAACACGTTTGTTTACACGTGTAGGTGCGGGGGATGAACTCGCCAGTGGTCGCTCGACATTTATGGTTGAAATGATGGAAACTGCGACCATCTTAAATCAGCTTGAGCCACGCTCTTTGGTGATTGTTGATGAAATCGGGCGTGGAACAAGCACATGGGATGGTTTAGCGATTGCTTGGGCAGTTGCCGAGCAATTGATTGCCGCCAGTGGTGTGTTGAGCTTATTTGCTACGCATTACCATGAATTAACCGACTTGCCCGAAGAATATGAACAAGCGTTTAATGCCTCGGTGACTGTGCGTGAGTGGAATGGGCAGGTTATTTTCATGCATAAGGTGGTGGAAAATGCAGCCGATCAATCTTATGGGGTGGCTGTAGCACAGTTGGCTGGTTTGCCGCCTGCAGTGGTGAAAAGAGCCCGCGAGCATTTGTATCGTTTGGAGCATGCAGCAGCATTGGATGATGGTAAAGGTAAAGCACAGCTGGGTTTGTTTGCTGAGGCAGAACGCCGCCGTCAGGAATCGGAGATGAGCCGCTTACGAGCCTTGGAAGACTCATTGCAAGCGGTGAATATTGATCAGCTACGGCCAATGGATGCATTAATGTTATTGGATGAGTTGAAGAAGAATTTGGGGGCATAAGTGGTTAACCAAAAGAAAGAAACGCCATTGCAGGTTTTGTGCGATACAGTGAGTGAGCAGTTGGATGCAGGTGTGTCGGGTGAAGTAATGATGCACGATATGTGTGTGCATGTGGATGAATTACTGGTGCGATTATGGCAAGAAAAAGCGCCCCATGCTTCGAAATTTATTGATCTGGTTGCTGTGGGTGGTTATGGGCGGGGTGAGTTGGCTCCGCAATCAGATTGGGATATTTGGTTTTTGGTTGCTGATGATATGGATGAGCAATGTGGGCAAGAGTTGGAAGTATTTTTATATGCTTTGTGGGATTTGGGTGCAAAAATTGGGCATGCGGTACGCTCTGTTAAAGAGACCCTGTTACACGTGAAGGAAGACTGGAATTCGGCGACGGCAGCTTTGGAAGCGCGGCTTATTTATGGTGAAAGTCAGCATTTTGAAATGATGCAGGATAAGTTGGCTGGATTTTTCAAAAGTAAACGTAAGTTATTTGTTGAGGCCAAGCTTTTAGAGTTAGAAAAACGGCATAAACGTACGGGTGACACTGCCTTTTTGATGGAGCCAGATATTAAAGAAGGCAAGGGCGGCTTGCGTGATGTGCAGTCGGTCTTTTGGATGGCAAAAGCATGGTATGGTACGGATTGTTGTGATGATTTGGTAAGTTTGAATGCTTTGTCTGAATTGGAATTTGAACATTTGTGTACAGCACAGGATTTTTTGTGGCGTTGTAGAGCTGCATTGCATCTATTGATGAAGCGCCCAACGGATCGTTTGGGTTTTGAACAACAGGCGATGCTTGCGGATAGCATGGGTTATAAGGCAGATGAACATCGCCCATCTGTTGAGTTGTTTATGAAGGATTATTTTCGACATGCAGGGCGTATTGCGCGTGTAACAAGCTTGTTAACCATGCATTTTCAAGAG
>CAYPXU010000141.1:0-4541 GCA_964414875.1 uncultured Zetaproteobacteria bacterium
AAATCGCACCTATTTTAACTGAAATTGCTGCCGATATGGGTGATAAAATCACCATTGCTAAAATTGATATTGACGATAATCCAAACACCCCAGGCAAATATGGTGTACGTGGTATCCCTACCTTGATGGTTTTTTCTGATGGTAATGTTCAAGGCACCAAAGTTGGCGCTGTTACCAAAGGTAAGTTGGTTGATTTTATTAACGAACACCTCGATTAATTCATTGTTGATACGGTTTACTAAAAAAGCAGGGTTATCCCCTGCTTTTTTTATGCCCAAAACATCCTCTCATTCGGCTATGGAAAACCA
This sequence comes from uncultured Zetaproteobacteria bacterium, assembly GCA_964414875.1. Taxonomy (GTDB): domain Bacteria; phylum Pseudomonadota; class Zetaproteobacteria; order Mariprofundales; family Mariprofundaceae. Next base: position 309 of record CAYPXU010000141.1, read on the forward strand.
TGCGTATTCTTGGTGTTGACCCTGGCTCTATCAAAACGGGCGTTGGCATTTTAGATGCCCAAGGCAACCGTTTATGCTATGTCTACCATACTGTTATCCAAGCTGGCAAAGGTGACTTCAGTGAGCGTTTGACCAACTTGTTTTTAGGCCTGAACGATATTATCACTGAATTTCAACCTGATACCGCCGCCATGGAAGATGTATTCGTATCAAAAAACGTTGCTTCCGCGCTTAAGTTAGGTCAAGCACGTGGCGCACTTATTGCCGCATGTGGTCATCATAAACTGCATGTAGCACCCTATTCCCCTACCAAGGTTAAACAATCACTCACAGGCTTCGGACGCGCTGATAAATCGCAAATGCAGCACATGGTAAATATGTTACTCAAACCACCACCGCCACTTCAAGAAGATGCTGCCGATGCGCTTGCCGTCTGCATTTGTCACGCGCATCATGCGCCTGTACAAACATCGCGTATCATAGGACGGAAATAATCATGATTGGTTGGTTATCAGGTAAGATTCGAGAGCTCGATCCGATAGGCATGGTACTTATTGATGTGCAAGGCGTGGGTTACGATGTATCGGTTAGCCTGCAAACCCTATGTAACCTTAAAATCGGCGATACAGCATCATTATCCATTCATACTTATGTTCGTGAAGACCAATTGGTTCTATTTGGTTTTTCTGATACCCATGAACGTGAAACCTTTCGTAAGTTGAATAAAGTTACTGGTATTGGCGCAAAAATGGCGCTTAATTTGATGTCTGGCATGTCAGCAAGTGAGTTGGCAACAGCTATTGAGCAAGCCGATGATTTGGCTATAGCTCGCACACCTGGCATTGGCAAAAAAACTGCGCAACGACTTATTTTGGAATTGCAGGGCAAACTCGAAGTTGGGCACGACAGTACATCTGGCGAGCACGGGCTTCACGATGTGAAATCTGCATTGCTTAATTTGGGTTATAAAGCACCTCAAATTGATAAAGCACTAAAATCTATTGATGCATCACAAAGCTTTGAAGCATGCTTTAAAGCAGCCTTAAAAGCACTCACATGACAGATGATTTTACGCCAGAAGAGCGTATTATCACTGCCTCAAATCAACCAGAGGATTGGGATGTCGCATTGCGCCCCAAAAAGCTGGCTGACTATGTCGGACAAGAAAAGATTCGCGAAAACCTTCATATCTTCATCAAAGCTGCAACGGCTCGCCAAGAGTCTTTGGATCATGTTTTATTATATGGCCCACCAGGTTTGGGTAAGACCACATTAGCTAATATCATTGCCCATGAGATGGGGGCAACGATTCGCAGTACCTCGGGACCTGTTATTGAGCGCCCTGGTGATTTAGCGGCTATGCTCACCAACTTGGAAGAAGGTGATGTATTGTTTATCGATGAAATTCATCGTTTAAGCCCACAAGTCGAAGAAATTCTTTATCCTGCTTTAGAAGATTTTCAGCTCGATATTATGATCGGGCAAGGGCCTGCAGCGCGCTCGATTAAAATGGACTTGCCACGTTTCACCTTGGTCGGCGCAACCACACGCGCAGGTCTACTCACCAACCCTTTAAGGGATCGTTTTGGTATCATTCAACGTTTGGAGTTTTATTCTCACAAAGAGCTTACCCAAATTGTAACCCGCTCCGCGCAATTATTGAATATCCCAAGCACCAATGAAGGTTCATTGGAAATGGCAAAACGCTCACGCGGAACACCGCGTATTGCCAACCGTTTATTGAGGCGCGTTCGAGATTTTGCGCAAGTAGAACATCAAGGTGAAATTGACCAGCATATTGCTGATAGCTCATTAACCCGTATGGAGGTTGATCATTTGGGTCTGGATCAAATGGATCGCCGCCTATTGATTGCCCTCATTGACCGCTATAACGGTGGCCCTGCTGGACTGGATACCCTTGCCGCATCCATTGCTGAAGAGCGTGATACCATTGAAGATGTATTGGAACCTTATTTAATGCAAGAGGGTTTGATTGCGCGTACACCACGTGGTCGTGTCGCTACTGCTTTGGCGTATAGCCATTTGGGAAGAACATTGCCGCATGACGATTCATCACAAGGTTCATTGTTATGAACTTTCCCATACGTATTTATTATGAAGATACCGATCATGGTGGCGTAGTATATTACGCCAATTATTTAAAATTTATGGAACGCGGACGCACTGAGTTTTTACGCACTCACAACATCGAGCTTGATCAAGTTCATAATGATCATGGTATCATGTTTGTAGTGACCGAAGTTCATATTCGTTATAAAGGCGCAGCTCATTTTAATGATCTAATCAGCGTTGAAACACTGCTTACGAAAGCCTCTGGTGCACGCATTACATTTATTCAACGTATTTATAGCAAACAAGTTAAAGAGAAAGATACACTACTCACCGATGCAACAGTGCGCCTTGCCTGCGTGAATCATGAGGGGAAACCCTGCCTGATTCCCAAGGTATTATTAACACTACTACAGCAACAAATTCAACAAAACACATAGGAGAAAACATGGCAGAACAACTAAGTGTATGGGCACTCATTCTTGGTGCGGGCATTGTCGTAAAAGGCGTATTAATTCTACTTTTATTACTATCCATCGCCTCATGGGGCGTTATTTTTAATAAAGCCCGTGTTTATCGCAAAACTCGTAAAGAAAGTGCTGCTTTTTCAGATACTTTTTGGGGCGGTTCGGATATGGACACCGTCCTTGCCAGCATTCCAAACCGTTATGCCCACAACCCACTGGCTAATATTTTTCAATCAGGTTATCGTGAATATATTCGCCAGCGCGGTGATTCCAAGCAACAAGATATTGGCAATAAAATCACTGCTGGTCACGGCTTGGATGGTATTCGCCGCTCCTTAGATGCTGCATTATCACGCGAAATGGAAGCTTTATCCCGCCACCTAGCATTTCTTGCCACAGTTGGCTCAACATCCCCTTTTATTGGCCTATTTGGCACAGTATGGGGTATCTTAACTGCCTTTCAGGGCATTGCCATGTCACAAAACACATCCTTAACCGCTGTCGCCCCTGGCATTGCTGAGGCATTGGTTGCTACAGCATTCGGGTTGGTTGCCGCCATTCCTGCGGTGGTTGCATACAATAAATTCACGTCTGATTTAAAACGTCAGGCATCAGGCATGGAGCAGTTTGCATCTGAATTTCTTAATATTATGTCACGTCATATTCGCCGAGGGTAATCACTATGTGGGCAGGTCAAAGCGGCTGGGGTGGATCCAGCAATAAATGGGATAAGGGCAATGAGCCCATGGGTGAAATCAATGTTACACCACTGGTAGATGTGATGTTGGTATTGCTTATTATTTTTATGGTTGCAGCACCATTGTTAACACAAGGTATCAATGTTGATTTACCTGATGCAGATGCCCCCGCCATGCAACAAAATACTGAGCCTTTGGTCATTAGCATTCGCAAAAATGGCGATATTTATATGCAAAAGCACAAAGTCAAACTCAAACAACTGGCAGCACGCATCCAAGCCATGCGTGAAAACAACCCCAATCTACCTGTTTTCATCCGTGGTGATGCCAAAACACAATATCAATACGTTGCACAAGTCATGAGCAGCCTAGAAAGAGCAGGCATCAAGAAGGTTGGGCTTGTTACAGAGCCTATTCGCTAATACAAATGAGTCTTGTTCAGCCCATAATATGAAACAGTTATCGCAAGGAAGAAAAAACACCTCTTCTCGTCTCTCTCATGCTAAAAGTGATAACTACAGTACATTCAGCAAACTGGATTTGCTATTTGCAATGTTGGCACATATTCTCATTATCGGCATGGTTGCCATCATCGCATGGTGGCAAAGTAGCCATACCCCTAGCCCACCACTCAAACGTATTGAAGTGAGCATGATCTCTGCACAAGATTTAAAGAAAATGCAGCATCAAGCTCGTAAGCCACAGAAGAAAGTGAAAACCGTCAAAAAAATACACAAACCTAAAGTAAAACCTGTTGCTAAACAGAAAATTAAGCCCAAGAAAAAACCAGTCTTAAAACTAAAGCCTAAACCTAAACCTAAAAAAGCAGTAAAAAGAACAAAAAAAGTTAAAGAAGATACAGATTTCGACCCTTTTGCACCCATCGAATCAAGCAGCAATAAACCCACTAAAACACGCTCTAAACCCAAACCTAATATGGCTGATATCATGGGAAAACAACTTTCAACACAAGAAATTGATCGTTATATCGCCATGAT
>CAYPXU010000142.1:0-4466 GCA_964414875.1 uncultured Zetaproteobacteria bacterium
TATGTACCAAGTCGATTATCGGCATACCAAGTAATGGCACTTAAATGTTTACCTGAACGAATCGCTATCACCCGCAAAACAGGAATCAAAAAGGCTGTTACCCCATGCATAGAGCCCGTGGCATCAATCACCAAGTGTAAATCTTTACCTGGCAAATGGCGCAGCCCTTGAATCATCATCTCGAAATCTTTACGCCCCTGCCCTTTACCAAAGCCTGCTGAAGCCAATACTTTATCCATTTGTTGCTCGGAAGTGGAACCAACCAAGCTATTCATTTCTTGTAATAATTCTAAATTCCGCGATTTGGCAGAAGCCAAGTCTTTTTCCAAGCTGGCAATTTGCTCTTTGGTTTTCATTGATTCACCCGAATCTTGGGCTTTTGAAACCAATAGAAACATCGCAAATAAAAAGATAAATGCTGCCAACATCAACAATGCCATATCGGAAAAGACTTCGTAAATAGAAGCAGTATCCTGCTCACGACGAGAACGCATACTTAACTCTCTGACTTGCTATCTGCAGTGTTTTTATCAACAGGTGCTTGAAAACCCATCGATGCCAAAAGTCGTTGTTTAAAACTCGCCAGTTTCTTTTGCAAGCTCAACTCATAACGCAAAACTTTGGCATAATGACGGTGTACCGCAATCGCTTTAAACACCTCATCATCACTGGCTGACAAACACGTTGCACCTTTCAGCTCTTGCATTTCTTCTGCAAAGTCAGACATCGCAGATTTGCTTTGCTGCAAAGATTGTGTCAACGCAGAAAGCCGTGTTTCCATGCCTTCCACAACTCGGTCTAGCTGTCTAAAATCTCGCTGTACAGATGGCGTTAAATCAACGGCTACATACACCATACAGCTGCGAGTTAGTAAGTCCTGCAAAGCTTCAATTGAGTTATCGCCAATATAGGCAAACATCCGTAATAATATGCCGCCCATAATCGAGCCTAATAAGGTTGTATAAAATGCCAAACCCATGCCAGACATCGCTTCACGTAAACCAATTAAAACCGACATACCATCAGAATCGACATTTTCCAATGCCCCATTCAAGCCCGTTAAGGTAATCGTCAAACCCAAAACTGTGCCAATCAGCCCCATGGTAATCATCATGCTTCCTAGCAGTGAAACAAACCTAGCTCCTCGAATATAACCCGAAAATTCTACCGTACTAAGTGCGGATAAATCAACCTGCCCACCATTTTCATGGACATATTGCAACGCAGCAATAAAACGATTACTTACTTGCCGACCTTTGGTAACCGCACCGTACAAACCATTTTTTTCAAGTTGATATTGCAAACGGTAAGCACAAAACCACTCCCATGTTAAACCTGCAACATGGATAAAACTCACAAATACACCAAAAACAAATGTCCCCAAAATAACCCATGTCACACGCGAAGTGTCATAAACAATATAATCCCATATATCAGCCTGATGAAATAGCTGCACAAACACCGACATACACACCGCTGCCCATACCAGCCATAAAATCAAGGTTTTTAAACCACGTTGATCCAGTGCTTTCTGATTTCTTTTCATGCTTTCCCCTTTTCTAATCCTACGCAATTACTAAACCACTACACATTACCAGCATCGCAGATTTAGAGCCCTGTCTCTTAGCTGTGTAACACATAAAGCTGACAACTACTTTGACAAACTCCGATTACTGTTTCACCACACTCGCTCTTAACCAAGCAATAATATCATTACGATCACGCACTGACATGGCGGGAAGTACCATACGTGTATTGGCTTTGACTAACCTCGGATTGATAAGCCAAGTTTGCAGAGCATCATCATCCCAAATAGCAAAAGGCACACCGCTAATACTTGGTTTTTTTTCATAAATATCAACCAAACTAGGGCCAACCTTTATATGATTTGAATGTAAATGGTGGCATGGACCACAACGAACAGCAGCCACGACTCCGCCGCGATTGATATCAACTTCTACTGCCTTTGCTGTAGCAATAAATAAAAGGTTACTGACGAGCAGTATTTTCAGGAAACAAATCAAAAGTTAAGGCTCCTTCTTTACCGTGATAGCTCAAACGCACATAAAGTTGGTCATGTTTCATATCATTCACCAACAATGCTCGTCTATAAATACCCAAAGCACCATCTGGCATTGCCTGTGTCCATTTTGAGCTTGGAGTGCGAATTTGAACTAATAAATCAGGGATATGCCGTTGTCCTTTACGATTTACAAACAGTAAAAATTCATTCATACCTTGTCGCATCACTTCAGGTCGTGTTTCAATATGAATATCAAATTCACCCCATGTCTGGGTTGGAGGAGACCAACTTTCAGGCGATGAACAAGCTGAAAGTAAACATACTATCACTACAAACAATCGTAATTTCATTCTCTCACTTCCTTTTTGGCATGGGTTTGCAAATAGGTCAATATTTGTTGCTGTTCAACATCACTCATTACCACCAAACCACGTTGTTCTTTATGCTGTTGCATGCGCGCAACAACAGCTTGCCAATCCTTGGCTATATGAACATCTGGCATGGGTGGACGGTGACAACTTGAACATTGGCGCGTAAATTGTTGAAAAGCGGCAGATTCTTGCTCGGGGTATGTCATTAGCACATGCTTGGATTCAGAATCACATGCTGAAAACAGCAACACTGCGCCCAAACAGGTTAAAAAATTATTTCTTATCATCACCATCATCCGATGATTTATCGTGGCCACTCAAACCATCAAACTCTTCCTGATCTTCGCCTTCACCACCATCATCACCATACATCATGGTCATAAAATAAACAAAACCACCGAATATTAAAATATAAGCCAATGCAGCAACATGACCCCAAGTAAACCAAGGGCGAGGACTATCCACACGATCACCCCAAAAAGGCATGCTCAGACCAAAAGCAACCAATAGAACTACCACGATAATTGCCCAGAACCATTTAGGTACACGCTCACTAGATTCCAAACCAACACCGCTGGCGATGATCTCTTCATCCGTCATACCCTGCTTGGTTATTTTTGGAGATAAACCTTTCTTTTCACTCGCAAGTAAGCCTTCGTTTTCTTCACTTTTTTGTTTCATATCAGCCTCCTAGCTTCGTTGCACCGTGTGCATAGTGGACTACTGTAAAATCATTCTTCCAGCCATCACTTGTTTTGGCATGCACTGTAAAACGATGTAAACCCTTCTTTAAATCAGGCGATATATGCATAATCACATCTTTTCGCCCTGCTGTCTTCCATACGACATCAGATGATTCCAAGGTATAATCAGAAGCATCCAAACCTTCTATGTTTAACTGCATCTCCGCTGGACGATAACGCTTGTTAGAAATATTAATACGGTAATCATTGGCAGTCATGCCTTGCAGTAGCTCAGCCTTATCTGCCAACAAAACATAAGGCTGATAACCCACAATACCCACGCTAAACCAAATTGCTCCAATCACAGCCCCCACCGCTGCTGCACGTGTCCGCGATAAAAGTGATGTTAAACCATTGCGACCTGGTTTTGATTGTCCAAAAGAAAAGCTTAACAAACCAGGACCTTGCATTTTTTTACTTTTACTATGCAGTGTATCACAGGCAGCCACACAATCACCGCAATTGATACAACTATCAAATACCACCGTCTGACGTGGATCAATATCCAAAAAACAACTATCTTCACAATATGTACAGTTCACACAATGATCTGAACGGCTTTCATCATAGGCAATATGCAATGTTTCTCGTGTTTTAAATGAATGCTGCCAAATACGGTATACACACATATATTTACACACCAAGTGCCGCATCACAGCCACATCAATCAATACCACCAAAATACACACACTATAAATCCACAACAGACCTTGCGCTTCAGGTAAAGGCTGTAATGTTAGAAATGACCAAATCACTGTAGGTGAAAAGAAATACAACAGCGGAATAATCGCAAACAACATAGCAACCAATAAAAAAGAGAGTCCCAATACCACTTTATTCAGCCATCGGTTTTTACGTGCTGCGACCTTCATCTTCTGACCAGTAATATCCATCATCAAAGCACGGCGACCCAAGAGCTTGGAGGTCATCCAGTTTGCCCATTCAGACAAGGTGTTTTGCGGACAAACCCAGCCACAAAATACTGCGCCAGCCCATGAATACATAAAAATTAATAGCGTCGCTACCATAATCCAAAAGCCCATAATAATAGACATATCCGCAAACCAAACCTGATAATCCAACATATGAAAAGCCCCTGCCATGGGATCAATACGAAACAATCCTGATACAGGGATTACTACCAAAAGAAGTATCACAAAATATTGCGAAAAACGTCGCCAAGAGCGTACCGATTGCGCGCCAGGCACATGCTCTTGTTGGACAGGAATTTGACTAAGTTGTTGTTGAACGTTCATTTCGACATCCTAACATATGGACTAAGCTGATACAGTTTATCTTTGAATTGCTGGAGCATTTTATCATCATGTT
>CAYPXU010000143.1:0-4386 GCA_964414875.1 uncultured Zetaproteobacteria bacterium
CGCGCTACTGCCTCGGCAACCTGCATCATATCAACACTCATTGTCGTTAACCTCGCTACGACTCACTCTATTTGTTCTTGCCCGCGCGGGATATTGCTGTCCAATTCACTGCACGCGTTACTCTCACAACTTCTGACAAACAAAACTCACGGACCTTACCTTTTGCATTACTCAAACTAAAAGCATCACCATCGAGACCCAAGTTCTCACCTTCAATCGCGGGTCCATGCTCCAATACTACCTGAATCCAGTCACCCAAATAACGATCAAAATCCGCCTGCGTTTGCAATGGCCATTCAAAACCAGGCGTTGTAACTTCTAAATTATATTTGCCAGGAATGTAGTCTTCCACATCCATCTGCAAAGCGAGCCCACGACTAATACGAGCCAAGTGATCCGCAATCACGCCGCCCTTACAATCCACAATCACTTTAACCAAGCGTATTTGTTTACCACCACCAAGCACAACCTTAAGTGTTTCCACACCCAGTTCATCGGCAATCGGTGTTACAAGCTGCTGTATTTTATCTTCTAAAAGCAATAGTTCAGTCCTAACCCCATAATAAAAACAAAAAAAGCGAGCCGCAGCTCACTTTTAACGTCGCGTATTATAAGCATTAGCATTAAGAAAGCAAGAAAAAAAGGCTTCGATATACATCAAAGCCCTCTTTTACACTCTCAATACTGCATTGATCAGTGAATATGTTTTCTTGCTTGCTCTAACTTTTCAGCAGCCTCAGCCTTACGACCTTTTGAATACACAGGGCGACTCTCAACATCGGGGAGATCGATCACCTTCTGCAAATATTCTGCTGCTTTGTTATATTTATGTTCTTCTAGCCAAAAATCGCCACTAAAATAGTTCGCATCCATATCATTCGGAGCCATCTCTAAAGCCTTGGTTAAATATTCTTCGGCTTTATCATCATCACCAAAACCAATTGGCCAGCCTGGTGTCATATAATAAAAGCTGCCAAGTGAAGTATAAATCGAACCATTCAAAGCCTTGGCATCAATTTTCTCAGCCTTAAGCAATAAATCGCGTGCTTCTTCCATCAAACTCAATGCACCCAGACCACCCTTAGCCCCCGCATAAGTTGATTTAATAATCGCCTCCCAAATCAATGGCTCGGCTTGATTATGATGTCCTTCACTCCAAGCATGCGCTTTATTTGCCAAGGCTTCAAAAGCAGCTTCTTTACTATCATCATTCATTCCATAATTAATCTGTGCCCATTCATGCTGCAAACTTTTCAATTCTTCGGAATTTGCCAATTCACCAGCTTGCGCAATACCTACCCAACTCAATGCCATTACTACAATAGCCATATACATTTTCTTCATGTTATTCCCCCTTATTTTTTAAAAATGTTTTTGCAATTTTGTTTTGCCCTGCCAATGCCATATCCACTACACGTGGCAACAAGGCATTGATACGCACAAATAAAGACTCTGGAAAGCCAAAGTAACAATCTTTTTTATCCGCCTCAATCGCCTGAATGATCTTTTCCACCACAGCATTTGGCTCATCCATATTCATACCAGTTGCTTCACCCATTTGCATGATAACATCATGGTTCATTGGCGTTTTCACAGCCCGTGGCGCGATATAAGCCACCTGAACACCCGTATCAGCAAGCTCACGACGCAACGCCTCTGAAAAACCACGTAAAGCAAATTTGCTTGCAGAATACGTTGTAAACCAAGCAAAGCCAATGGAACCAAAAACCGAGCCTACATTTACAATCTTACCTGATTTCTGTGCCAAAAAGCTCGGCAATAGCGCACGTGTTAAGAGCATTGGAGCCAACACATTCACCCGCATCATCAACTCAATGCGACCTGGATTTTCCTCTGCAAAAGAAGCAAAACTATTCAAGCCTGCTAGATTAATAAGCAAATCCACTTGCCCCAAGTGTTTCTGGCAGGCTTCTACGGCATTCACACAGCCCTCTGCCGAAGATAAATCAGCAGCAACAGCATAAGTATCACCAGATAAATCATCAGCCAATGATTGCAAGGCATCTGCATTGGCATCCACCATGGCAAGCTTTGCACCACGCTTCACGAGTTCGCCAGCCAGTATCGAACCCATACCACCTGCTGCACCTGTCAAAATAATACATTTATCCTTAAGGATCATCGAACGCTCCTAGCCTCAATTATTGGCAATGCACGAAAAATATCACCGTACAATTTATAAAACATCTTGGCTGCATGCAATACAGCCTGTTGATCATTCTCATGCTCAAGTTTGTTCATCAAACCTTCATAAAAATCCACATGCCCCACATCCAAAGAGCCATGTGAGCTTAAATAAGAAAATGCTGTCTTGGGCAAATTCAACGTCTTTTGAATACTTTCAGCAGCATGGGTCGCCAGTGCCACACTGGTACCTTCCAACACCAGCACCATACCAAAAAAACCTACGGGATTATTACGGGTAATGGTATCATAAGCGTATGCCACCATAAGTTCAGTCTCGGACGATGGTAATGCAGCGCGCACCAACTCTTTATCCGCACCCGTCGCAGCAATATCATTCAAAATCCACTCTTGATGACCCATTTCTTCTTCAATGTATTCACCCAAAGCCACGCGCAACCATTCCAAACGCTCAGGCAAACGCCCACCACATGCCATCAGCAACGGCACAGTATGTTTTACATGATGATAAGCCTGCCCTAAAAATGCCTGATAACTTTGCAATGACAACAACCCTGCCGCCCCTTGCTGAATAAAAGGAATCGCCAACATGGCATTGCGCTCAAGCTCTGTTTCTACAATTAATCTATCATAAAAACTCATATTTCCCCCTCATATCTTTTCTCCCTCATACACATCCACTATCGCTTGATGGTAATGCGCTTCAATAAACCCTCGCCTTGGACGACCTGTACCTGTCCATTGCCCATTTTCAATCGAAAATGGTTCACCTGCAACGATCCAATGATGCACCTGCGCATAGTCTGGCAAACGTTTGTTTGCCGATTCACAGGCTAACAGCAGTGATTCCGCATCAAAACCTTGCCGAAGAACCACCACAGCTATATTAAATGGCTTTGCCTCACCAAACACACAACACTGCGCAATTGCTGGCTCAATATTTAATTCTTTTTCCACCCATTCTGGCGATACATTACGTCCAAATGATGTAATGAAAATATGTTTCTTGCGTCCTTCAATATACAAAAAACCATCCGCATCTAAGTGACCTATATCACCCGTTTCCCATTCATCTATTTGGTTTGAATCATCACCCAAATAACCAGAAAACAGCCCACCCTTCAACAGTATTTCACCATCATCAGCAATTCGAAGCTGTATATGCGGTAAAACACGACCCACACTGCCCTGCTTATTTGCCGATGGTGTGTTAAGCGTCACAACACTGCTCGCCTCAGATAACCCATAACCTTCATAAACAGGCAAACCCAAAGCTTCTGCTTGCTTCAACAAAACATCAGATACAGGTGCACCACCAACTGCAATATAACGCAGGGTCTCAGGCTTCGGCATGCCCGATGCCACGGCAGCAATCAAAGCTTGCAACATTTGTGGAATCATCACACAGCTTGTTGCACGAGACTCATGCAAAGCCTTCATAAAACGAGAAATATCCAGACCTGATGAGCCTTGCATACCGACTTGTGCCAAGCCTGGCAAACAAACCGTTGCCCCTGCTATTAATGGTACATACATGCCTGCAATATTTTCCAATAACGTTGCGTATGGCAACAAACACAAATGCCTATCATCTGCACATGCTTCTGTCGCTTGCGCCAATGAACCCGCCACCTGATCCATCACCGCCTGAGTCAGGCATACACCCTTGGCATCACCTGTTGAGCCCGATGTATAAGTGATTTTCTGCACTTGTTCAGGGAAATTATTTTGTTGTGATGGCTGCAAGCGATAAACTTGCAGCAACTCTCCTGCAAGCTCCCACACAGGCAATACATCATACGACACACCTAGACACTTCAATAACGCTTCACTTTTATCGCCTAAATTCGAGATTAAAAGTTCAGCACCACTGCTTTGCAATGTATGTTGTACTTGTTGGGGTGAAAAAAATAAAGGTACGGGAATAAGTGGTATGTTGGCTTTAATGCAAGCCAAGTCTGCAATTAATACAGCTGGTGTATTATCCATAAGAACAGCCACACACGTGACTTCTTGAGATCTTAAATAATATTGACTAGAAACAATGTCTGCCGCTAGTTGAGCATAAGTAACAGCATTAGCATGCCCTTGAATTGCTAGCGCATTTGGTTTTTCTGAAGCATATTTAACAACTGCACCCAAAATAAAACTCATGATGCGACAGACTCTTTTTCTTGATCCAAAATACGCTGCCATTGCAGCCCCATATCACGTGCTTTG
>CAYPXU010000144.1:0-4233 GCA_964414875.1 uncultured Zetaproteobacteria bacterium
TCTTGGCAGCCTTAATAGCAACATATTGAAACATGCCCGTTTTCTGACTAATCGCTACAATAACCATCATGCCAGTCAGCAAGCCAATAGTATTAAAATCAATACCAGATACAGCTTGCTGTTGATTCAGCACCCCGCAAAGAATCATCAAGCCAGCACCCAACAAAGCCAATACAGCACGGTTAAACTTCTCAGCCATAATCACGCCATAAATAAGCAATAAAATGGACACAGCTATCCAAACAGGATCAAAGCCAAAAATAACCGATGATGAAAGCAAGTGTTCTGTATTATGCATCGTTTTCTACACCTTCTATGATATTGCCCAAACGATCAAGAATATCTCCCGCCGAAATAACCCCAATCAAACGCTTTTCCTCATCCACGACCAATGCATACTCATGTTTGCCAAAGGCTATTAATGCTGCTGCTGTTGATAGAAGTGATTCGCCAGGTTTGACCAGTAAAGGTTTTGTCTCCATCACTGAAAGCAAATCTTTTTCAATCACTTCAAGGTAATGCTTACGCAAAATACCCATATCAGGCGCATATGAGATCTGATTAAGATCGCCACTAACAATATAACTAGGCACAACATTTTCCATAATTGAAAATGTTGAAACAACACCCGCAACGACACCTGCGTCATCCACAACAGGAAGCATCCTCAGCTTAGCATCTCGCATACGCTGCAACACATCACAAACACGGTCATCGATATGTGCTGTTGTGATTTTAGTCACCATAATTTTTTCAGCCAGCATAGACGCTCCTCAATGCATATCTGTTGGTTCTACAATCAGCTTGTTTCTGGTCTCATGTGTGGAAATAACAATACATCACGAATCGAATGCTGCTCCGTCAATAACATGACCAAGCGATCTACACCAATGCCCACACCTGCTGCTGGCGGCATACCAAATTCCAAAGCCCGTAAATAATCTTCATCCACGCCCGTTGCTTCAACATCACCCGCAGCTTTCGCTTGAGCTTGTGCAACAAAACGTTCACGCTGATCATCTGGATCATTTAATTCCGAGAAGCCATTGGCTATTTCACGGCCTGCCACAAACAATTCAAAACGATCAGTGACTGTATCATCTTCGTTATTGCGCCTTGCTAATGGCGACACATCCACTGGATAATGGGTAATAAAGGTAGGCTGCTCTAACTTAGGCTCAACCAAAATTTCAAACAATTCAAGCAAATAGTGACCTGCTTTCCAAGTAATCAACGGTTTAACACTTGGATTTTCCTGCAAACAGGCGGTTGCCAACAAAGCCTTATCGTTGGCATGACCACGTAAATCAGGGCGATGTTCAAACACTGCTTCATCCATACGAATGCGTTTAAACGGTTGCGTTAAATCAACGTTTACCCCTTCCCAAGTTACATTAGATACACCCAAATCATCGGCAATCGAACGAATTAAACCTTCTGTGGTATCCATCGCATCATTAAAATCGGCATATGCCTGATAAAACTCCACCATGGTAAACTCAGGATTATGTGTCGCATCCGAGCCTTCGTTACGGAAATTGCGGTTGATTTCAAACACACGATCAAATCCACCCACAAGCAAGCGTTTTAAATACAATTCTGGTGCAATACGTAGAAATAATTCCATATCCAAAGCATTATGATGGGTCACAAATGGACGCGCTGCTGCACCACCTGCCTGGCTTTGCAACATCGGAGTTTCCACTTCCATGAAATCACGATCTTCTAAACCACGGCGCAATAAAGAAACTACTTTTGAACGTGTACGAAAAGTATCACGAGACTCTGGTGTCACCATCAAATCCACATAACGTTGACGATAACGGGTTTCAATATCCGTTAAACCATGCCACTTTTCAGGCAATGGGCGCAAACATTTACTCACCATTTCAATATGTGAAACTTTGACTGACAATTCGCCTGTCTTGGTGATAAACAACACACCCTTAGCACCAATCAAATCACCCAAATCCCATTTTTTGGTTGGGTTATAAATCTCTGCCCCACCCAAGGCATCACGATTCAAAAACAGTTGAAGCTGCCCGTCAGCATCCTGAAATTTTATAAAGCTAGACTTACCCATCACCCGATGAGCCATCATGCGCCCAGCAACAGAAACCTCTACAGCCAAATTATCCAAAGCTTCTTTCTCACATTCACCATACTTGCCATGAATATCCGCAGATGAGGCATCTGTGCGCCACGTATTTGGATAAGCTTGCCCCGTATCACGAAGCATGCTTAACTTATTACGACGAACAGTCACCTGCTCAGATGTTTTCTCTGCTGTTACGGCTTCAGCTGCCTTGCTTTCTACTTTGAAATCAGAATCAACCACGTTTGAATCGCTCATATGCTCTTTATCTTACAAACGGCTGTTTAAATCTAAGTCACTGAAGAAGAAAGCGATTTCAGTCGCTGCATTTTCTTCTGAATCAGAGCCATGTACTGCATTGGCATCAATCGAGTCGGCATGATCAGCACGAATCGTACCTGCCTCAGCTTCTTTCGGGTTGGTAGCACCCATCAATTGACGGTTCAAAGCTACAGCATTTTTGCCTTCCAATACCATTGGCAATACTGGACCTGAGCTCATAAATTCACATAAATCTTTATAAAATGGACGCTCTGCATGTACCGCATAAAAACGGCCTGCTTCTGCTGCGCTCAAATGACGCATGCCTGTTGCAATAACAGTTAAGCCATTTTCTTCGAAACGACGGATAATGTCACCGATTACATTTTTAGCGACTGCGTCCGGTTTGATGATTGAAAGTGTACGTTGAATAGCCATTTTTTCCCCTTTGTATTTACAGCTTAAAACTCTTCATTAAAAAAACCGTCAGCAATAACGGCAGCGGCACTCTAGAAGCCTACCTAGCAGGTGGCAAACTTATCGAACAACCTTGGAGACAATACCACCACCCAGCAGCTCATCTCCCACGTAAAAAGCAGCAACCTGCCCAGGAGCCGTCGGCTTTTGTGGCTTACTAAATATAATAGACACATCACCACCTGTTATTTGCAGCTGACAAGCAGCAGGCTTCATCTGATACCGTACTTTGGCAGTCACTGTTTCCGAGCTTTGCATATCTCTTAACCATGCTACACCCTCAACTTCCACTTCTTGAATCAAGGCATCTTCTGGCGGAGCAACAACTACACGAGCTGTTACACCATCAAGTTCGACCACGTGCCATGGACCATCGGGAAGCCCCAAGCCTTTTCGTTGTCCCAATGTATAGTGAGCAATGCCTTCATGCCTACCAAGCATATGCCCTTCCCTATCAACAATATTCCCAGCACGAAAGCCAGCCTCAGCACCTTCGCGCTTCAAAAAAGCAATGCGATCACCAGCAGGAATAAAACAAATATCTTGGCTTTCGTGTTTGTGGGCTGTCATCAAATCATAATGCTGCGCCAAAATACGTGTGCCATCTTTTTGCAAATGCCCAACTGGAAACAAAATCCTCTTGGCCTGTTCTTTACTCGTTGTGGCTAGGAAGTAACTCTGATCTTTTTTGTCATCATTGCCTTTATATATATGCAAACCAGTTTCATCATCCATGCGCTGCACATAATGACCTGTTGCCACATATTCTGCTTCCAACTTATCTGCCGCATCCAACAATGCTCCAAATTTCACAAACCGATTGCATCGTTCACATGGGTTTGGCGTACGACCAGACTCATAATCGGCAATAAACGGATCAATCACATCACGGCGGAAATTTTCACGCATATCCATATTATAAAAAGGAATACCGACTTGGTCACATACCCGCCGTGCATCATAAGCATCATCCAAGGAGCAGCATGAACCATGCCCTGTAACTTCTTCCCTACGATATTCCCAAACATTTAAAAACACGCCCAATACATCCGCACCAGCCTCTTTCAAAAGAGCTGCCACAACAGAAGAGTCCACCCCACCACTCATGGCAGCAACCACACGCACACCTTTCAAATGTGAAAGGTCAGGTTTTAAAGATTGGATATAATCAGGAGAATATTCAGTCATGCTGCAAACGCTATCTATTTACTATGAAGAAAACGAGTTTTAACGCATTTTACAAGTTCTCACATAAGCCCATAAACACCAATATAATACTAGCTTAGAAAACTTTAAAAAACACGGTTGACAAGAAAAGCCTCACCGCTACAGTTCGCGTCGTTCAGCGGGTATAGCTCAGTTGGTAGAGCGCGACCTTGCCAAGGTCGAGGTCACCGGTT
>CAYPXU010000145.1:0-4220 GCA_964414875.1 uncultured Zetaproteobacteria bacterium
TTGGTCTAACACAGGCTGGCATCGAATTGGATCGTAAAGTATTGGCAGATATTGCCGTACGTGATGAAGCTGCATTTGCAAAATTGGCTGAAACAGCGAAAGCAAACATTCAATAGTCGCTCTCCGACATTGTTCGGAAGTTGAGATTACAATGGCAGGGCTTTAAAAGGCTCTGCCATTTTTGTTTGTTAAAGTATTTTAGTTGCTGGGTATGTGGTGAAACGTAGGGGTTTGTTATGAGTGAAATTGATTCGTTAAAAGGTGAATTGCAAGCTTTGCAAGAAAAGGCTTTGGCATCATTTTTAGAAGCTGAAGACTTGAATGCCTTGCAGGCTTTGCGCGTGGCTTATCTGGGTAAAAAAGGTGAGTTAACGGGTGTATTGAAAGGTGTGGGTAAACTGCCTCCAAAAGATCGTCCTGTGATTGGTCAATTTGTAAATGCGACTAAAACTGCATTGGCAGAAGCCTTGGATGCCGCAGAAGTGACACTTGCTGTGCAAGAAAAGAAGCAGCGCATTGAAGCTGAACGTATTGATATTACCCTTTCAGGGCGCAGCGCAACACGCGGTGTATTGCACCCTGTACAGCAGGGTTTGAATGAAATGACCGCAATCTTTTCGCAAATGGGTTTTGAAATTGCTGAAGGTCCTGAAGTCGAAGATGAATTTCATAATTTTGATGCCTTAAACATTCCGCAAGAGCATCCAGCTCGTGCTATGCATGACACCTTTTTCTTTGAAGCATCTGATGAGCAGCAAGCCAAACTTTTAAGAACCCATACGTCTCCAGTACAAATCCGCACCATGAAAAACTGTGTTGAATCAGGTGGAGAACCGCCTTTAGCCGTGGTTGCACCTGGTCGTGTGTATCGCTGTGATTATGATGTCACGCATTCACCGATGTTTCATCAGGTGGAAGTCTTCAAAGTGGATAAAGATGTCTCTTTGGCGCACTTAAAGGGTGTGTTAAAGCACTTTTTATCGGCTTATTTTGAAAAAGATATTGAGATTCGTTTGCGCCCGCATTATTTCCCATTTACGGAGCCTTCTGCGGAAGTGGATATTGCTTGTGTGTTTTGTGCAGCTAAGGGTTGTCGTATCTGTAAAGGCAGCGGCTGGGTTGAAGTATTGGGTAGTGGCATGATTCATCCCAATGTATTGAAATCAGTGGGTATTGATTCGGAAGTCTATTCTGGTTTTGCCTTTGGTTTGGGTGTGGAGCGTTTGGTGATGCTCAAACATGGTATTCCTGATTTAAGGTTGTTTTTTGAAAATGATGTACGTTTTTTGCGGAGGATGGGCTCATGAGGTTACCTTTTTCTTGGTTAAAAGAGCATACCCCTCTTATAAAATCACCGGCAGAAGTGGCAGATGATTTGGTGCGTTTGGGGCATGAAGTTGAATCGATTGAATTGCCGCGCGAAGCTGTAAAAGGCGTGCGTGTTGGGCAAATCACTTCTATGTCAGCGCATCCAGATGCGGATAAGTTGCACCTGTTACAGATTGATATGGGTGAAGCAGAGCCGCTTGGCATTGTTTGTGGTGCTTCGAATATGGGTGAAGGTGATAAAATTCCTGTCGCCACAGTAGGTACGAGCCTTCCCAATGGTTTAAAGATTAAGAAAGGTAAAATTCGTGGGCAAGTAAGTTTTGGTATGTGTTGTTCCGAAGCGGAACTTGGTCTGGCAGAAGATGCTGCAGGTTTATTGATTTTACCCAATGAAGCACCGATTGGCGCGGAAGTGGGTGAATATTTAGAGCTTGAAGAAGCAGTGCTGGATTTGGATATTACTCCGAATCGTGGTGACTGCATGAGTGCGCGTGGTTTGGCACGTGATTTGGCGGCTGATTATGATTTGCCGTTGATTGAGCCTGGTGATGAAGCGGTGCAAGCTGATGCATCTATTGCAGCACCCAAGGTTAGTGTTGATGTAGCCAATGATAATCCATTGTATATGGCACGCCGTATTGAGGGAGTGGCTGTTGCAGCTTCACCAGATTGGATGCAAGCGCGTTTGCTTGCTGCAGGTCTTCGCCCTATCAATGGTGTGGTGGATGTATTGAATTACACCATGCTTGATTTAGGGCAACCGATGCATGCTTTTGATGCTGATACATTACAGGGCGATATTCAGGTTAGGGCTACGCAAGCTGGCGAAAGCTTTAAGGCCCTGGATGGTCGCGAGGTTGATTTACAAGCTGGTGATATTGTGATTGCTGATGAAAAGGCTGTGATTGCTTTGGCTGGCATCATGGGTTCGGAAGCCTCTGGTGTAACGGATAAAACAACGAATATTATCCTTGAATCAGCGGCATTTCGTGCTGCATTGATTAGCACTACACGTCGCACGTGTGGTTTGGTTTCGGATAGTTCGATGCGCTTTGAGCGCGGTGTGGATCCAGCTATGATTGCTGTGGCGATGAATCAAGCAAGCATCATGATTATGGATTTGTTTGGTGGTAAAGCCAGTGAGATTACAACAGTTGGTGATGTGGATACATTGGTGAAAAGTAAAAGTATCACGGTTGATATGAAACGTATTGAATCACGTTTGGGTATTGAAGTTGATGCAAAATTTGATGCTGTCTTAGGCCGTATGGGTTTTGCTATTGAGCGTGATGGAGACAAGCTTGAAGTGGCAGTGCCAAGCCATCGCCATGATGTGTCTTTGTTTGAAGATATATCCGAAGAATATGCACGTGTGATTGGTTTTGATGCGATTCCTGAAGTGTTGCCAAACTTGGCGACGATCAATCCGCGTAAAGTCGATACAGCCATAAGTAGTGCAGTTGAGCTTGGTTTTGTGCAAGTGATTAACTACGCCTTTATCTCTGCTGATGAGCAGCGTTTATTTATCGAAGATGATGGCAAAGATTTGGTATTGCAGAACCCAATCTCTGCGGATATGAGCGTGATGCGTCGCTCTGTTTGGGCTGGTTTGTTAAACACAGCCAAATATAATATGAACCGTCAGCAAGCGGGTGTGGCACTGGTTGAGCAAGGTCGCATTTATGCTGCGATTGATGCCAATAATCCGAATGAAGGCCATCGTGAAACGAATGTGATTGCTTGGTTGATGGCAGGCGAGCTTGAATCGGACACATGGCATGGTAAGGCGCGCAAGGCAGATTTCTTTGATTTAAAAGGTGCTGTTGAATCATGGTTGTCCAAGCGTGGGCTTACAGCGCGTTTTATGGTGGATGATGACATGCAGGGCTTGCAAGCAGGTCAAACAGCGAAGATCTTTGTGGGTAAATCGGTGGTCGGGCATGTGGGTAAAGTCGATGCTGATTTGGCTGCTAGCTTTGATATTGATACGGATGTGTTTGTAGCATCGATCAATCTTGATGCCTTGCATAAGGGTAAAACCTTAAAATTCCAACCGATTCCTGAATTTCCATCGGTAGAGCGTGATTTGGTGTTCTTGTTTGAGCGTGGCACAGAATCCGAAGCCGTATTGCAAACGGCTAAAAGAGCTGCGGGTCAATCATGCATTGATGTGCGTATTTTTGATTTGTACGATGGTAAAGGTGTACCAGAAGGCAAAGTAAGCTTGGGTATTCGCTTTGCGCTGCAAGATGCCAAACGTACGCTTACGCAAGAAGATTCAGATAAGGCGATGCAGGCGATGATTGATGCGATTTCGAAGAAATTTGATGCTGAGCTAAGGGGCTAATGCAATGTTTGTGAAAATTGATAAGAAGACCTTGCAAGAAGTGGTGATTAGCAGTGAAGAAATGGTGACGGTTTTAGAGGCAGACTTAAAACCGCAAGTGGTTGATGATACCTTAACCGATATTGTTTGTGGGCGTTATGAACACAGCAACGCAGTGGCGACTTACAAATATAAGTCGTAAAGAACTAGATAATGATTGCTTTATTTACCTGTTAACGAGTCCAACTGATTGGGGTTAGTTTTATAGGTAAGTGTAGTTGGCTCTTTTGAAATCTAAGTGGGTAGCCATTATAATTTTGGCATTTCAGAGGAATTAGGATTTCGAGATCATGCAAAAGTTATTTGAAGCAGCATTAGGCATTATATCCCCTTGGTATGTTAAGCAGATTGATTTTGATGTGGTCAATAAATCACTTCGTATAGATGTTGATTTCGAAGCTGGATCAACCTTTAAAGATGAAAGTGAAGGGGCAGATGGAAAAGCTTATAAAGCTTACGATACGGTCAAAAAAGAGTGGCGACATTTGAACTTTTTTGAGCACGA
>CAYPXU010000146.1:0-4117 GCA_964414875.1 uncultured Zetaproteobacteria bacterium
AAATCTTGTTGAATCATGGTGCGCACTTGTTGAGCTTTTAAGTAATAAGCATCGTAATAACCAGAAGATAAGGCAAACGCCCCTGTTAAAATACGACGTTTTACTTCTGCACCAAAACCTTCATCGCGTGAACGGGTATACATATCCAATAAATCTTCTGGATTTTCACAGCGATGACCAAAACGAACACTGTCATAACGCGATAAATTCGCAGATGCCTCTGATGGGGCAATAACATAATACGCAGCCACAGCAAGTTCCGTATTGGGCAAAGAAATATCAACCAATTCTGCACCCAAAGCTTCACATTGTTTCAATGCTGCTTCGACAGAAGCGCGCACGCCTGCATCCATACCTTCGACAAAATATTCTTTGGGAACACCAATGCGCAAGCCTTTCATATCGCTCTTATCACATGCGGCTAACCAATCGAGTTCAGGAGCATCGGCAACCGATGTTGCATCGCCTGAATCATGCCCTGAAATGACCGATGTAATCATGGCGGCATCTTTGACGGTGCGTGTCATAGGTCCTGCTTGATCCAAAGAGGATGCAAAAGCGATAATGCCACGACGGGAAACACGACCATAGGTTGGTTTCAAGCCTGTAATACCCGTTAATGATGCAGGTTGACGAATGGAGCCGCCTGTATCTGTACCCAATGCAGCAGGTGTAAGTGCAGCAGCGACAGCTGATGCAGAGCCACCAGAGGATCCACCTGGGATATAATCGGTGTTCCAAGGGTTGCGACAAGGACCAAATGCTGAAGTTTCATTGGATGAACCCATCGCGAACTCATCCATATTGGTTTTACCAACCAATACAGCACCTGCTTCTTTAAGCTTGGTAATCACATGCGCATCGTAAGGTGCATGGAAATCTTTTAAAATATTTGAGCAGCACTGGGTGGGGCCATTTTGTGTGCAGAAAATATCTTTTACTGCGATGGGCAGACCTTCAAGTGCTCGTGCATCATGTTCAGCACGATATTTGTCCGATGCTTCGGCTTGAGCCAACACATGGGCAGGGTCGATATGTACAAATGCATTGAGGGCATCGTTGTGTGCGGCAATACGATCTAAATATAACTGCGCAACTTCGACAGCGGTGATTTTACCACTATCTAAGCGTGTTTGGATATGGGATAAAGAGCTAAATGGCATTATTCGATCACCTTTGGTACAACATAAAGTCCAGATTCTGTTTTCGGAGCGACAGCCTGCAAGGCATCACGGCGATTGCCATTGGTCACTACATTGGCACGCAATGGCATGGCTGCATCATGCGGATGTGCAGTGGGCGCAATACCATCAGTATTAACCGCGGCAAGTTGATCTACATAACCAAGAATTTTGTTAAGTTGGGGAGCTAGTTCGTTAGCTTCGTCATCGGTGAGACGAATGCGAGCTAGCATCGCGACTTTTTGAACATCAATATTCATGTTCTGATACCTCTAAATAAATTCTACGCTGATAACACAGCGGCGCGAAGCATAGACTTAAGTGTTGTCTATCTCCATAGCGAAGTCATTTGCGGGCTTAAGGCTGTACATAGATATTTCATCTTTACGAGGCTATTTATTGTGGAATGTTGTGTTAATCCAATCACCAATTTCTTGGTATAATGGCAGATGTTGAAAGGGAATGAGTTTTTTAAATGGGTTTAGCCAAGCATTAAGCCCGATAATTTCAAAATGATCGGCATGCAATGTACGTGGATGTTCTCCCCAAAGAACAGGGCTTATGGAAACTTGATGATCATTGTCACCTTCAGCGGCCTGCATGATAGAGCTCTTTTACACCTTTGAAATAGTCATGCTATAAGAATGCGGCGAGAACCAAACAAGTCGTGCAATAGGACAATGGTTGTTTGACTCATGGCCTCCGGCTATAGAAACGTAATAGAGACAGCTGGGGTGAACGCGCAGGATCAATATCAACAGGGTAATTGCCTGAGAAACATGCGTCACAATGACTGCTCTGAGGTTTTCCAACGGCGCGG
The DNA here is from genome assembly GCA_964414875.1 of uncultured Zetaproteobacteria bacterium. Taxonomy (GTDB): domain Bacteria; phylum Pseudomonadota; class Zetaproteobacteria; order Mariprofundales; family Mariprofundaceae. Next base: position 2,002 of record CAYPXU010000146.1, read on the forward strand.
TACATGCCATCAAAGGATACGAATGCCAATGAATCGGCATTGATAGCCTTACACATTTCATCCAAACTCATTTTGTTTGCCATCAACTCTTCAGCATTGGGGGTATCGACACCATAAAAACATGAGTGTTTGGTAGGTGGGCTGGAAATGCGCATATGTACTTCTTTTGCACCTGCAGCGCGGACCATTTCGACAATTTTTCGGCTGGTTGTGCCGCGTACAATCGAATCATCGACCAATACGACACGTTTGCCTTTAATCATATGGCGGTTGGCATTGAGTTTGAGCTTTACACCAAAGTTGCGAATGGATTGTCTCGGTTCAATAAAGGTGCGTCCAATATAATGATTGCGAATCAAACCAAGCTGAAAAGTAATGCCTGTTGCTTCGGCATAACCCATGGCAGGCGGCACACCAGAATCAGGCACTGGGATAATAAGGTCGGCTTCAACAGGCGATTCTTTACCCAGTTCAACTCCTATTTTGTAGCGAGCATCATAAACATTTACGCCTTCTAACGTGGAGTCAGGGCGGGCAAAATAAACATATTCAAAGACACAAAATTTAGGGTCTGTTGAGTCGAAAGGAAATAGACTGGTAACTTCACCATTTTCAATCACAACCATTTCACCAGCTTTTACATCGCGCACATATTCAGCACCAACCAAATCAAACGCACATGTTTCGGATGCTAAAACCCATGAATCACCAAGCTTGCCCAAGACCAATGGTCGAATGCCATTACGATCACGCACACCAACCATACGTTCTTCAACCAGCACTAGTAATGAAAAGCCGCCTGTTAAACGATTAACCGCTTCAGCAACACGATCTTGCATGCGAGGTTGTTTGCTTTTAGCAACCAAATGAATCAAAACTTCTGTATCAGAAGTCGATTGAAAAATAGAGCCATCTTTTTCGAGTTCCTTGCGCAGCTCTGGAGCGTTAACGATGTTACCATTATGGCACATGGCAATGCCGCCATGCGCATATTCAAAGGAAAATGGTTGGCAGTTGCGTAAGCCTGATTCACCCGATGTGGAGTAACGGACATGGCCAATAGCGGCGGTGCCTTGTAGTTGTTTAATGTCAGATTTTTGAAATACATCTGCCACCAAACCCATGCCGCGATGGCTATTAAAGCTGTGCCCATCGGTGGTGACAATACCTGCTGATTCTTGACCGCGATGTTGTTGTGCATACAAACCTAAATAGGTTTGATTGGCAGCTTCTGGATGATCTGAAATACCGAACACCCCGCATTCATCACGGAAGTGGTCATCGTCAGGGAAAGCATTCATGTCTGGCCTCATTGGAGCTGTTGTTGGATAATAGATTTTAGGGCTTCTTTATCCCCAATTGGTATATCTTTGAGTATGGTTTTGGTGGTTGTGTTTTGATGTTTCGGTGCAGCAATACTTGCCTTTCCTTGCCTTGAAAAAGGATAACCTTCAGGAATAGCTTGACCCAATAAATCGGAGGCTTGAATGGCATAGGGTGTTAATAGGCTTTTTTTAGCCCATGCTTGATCGGGTTTGCTGTAAGAGGTGTAAATAAGAAAAGATAGCGCGATAAGCAATAGACCACGGGCAATGCCAAAAAACATGCCCAGTGTGCGATCTGTTGCAGTAAGATCTGCCATATCGACAAGTTTGCGAATAAGTGCGCCGATAAGTCCAACAACAATCATAATAATCACAAATATCATGATAAAACCAGCGATGTCCGATGTTGTGCTATTAGGAATCCATTGTCCTAGAAAGTCACCCGCAGTGCCAGATGTGCGGCTGGCAATAATGAATGCTGCAACCAGGCCGATAAGGGAGATGATTTCACGGATAAAACCTCGCCACAGTGAAAGCACCATGGATAGTCCAACAATTGCAATTAAAATATAATCAAAATAGTTCACAGAATCTGCCTATGTTTGCCCATGCAATGTCCGCTGTGCTGAGTGAAAGTGATTGATACATATAAAACTTTTCCATACCTCTTAGTGTAAAGCCATTTGTGCTGCGCCAGATAGATGTTTAACGGGAATAAACTCAGGTGCAGTCGCAGTATCGCGAAGCGTAGCAGCAAGATTGGCTTCCTGCACTCTTGTATGATTTTCATG
>CAYPXU010000147.1:0-4088 GCA_964414875.1 uncultured Zetaproteobacteria bacterium
AGCGCATGATTGCCATTGAGCGCAATATGGAAGTGGTGCCTAAAAGTGAATATGCAGCAACACATCTTGAAAAGGATGATCGTATTGAATTGGTACACATGATTGGTGGAGGCTGATTGATTCACCCGCGAAAACCATGAGCGGTTTTTGCTTATTTAAAGCGCACTTCCTGTGCGGAGCGGAGATTGGGGAATATGACGGATATATTTAAAGTTGGAACATACGAGTTTACATCGCGTTTGATTGTAGGTTCTGGTAAATACAAAGATTTTGAGACAACCAAGCTGGCAACCGAAGCTTCGGGGGCTGAGATGATTACTGTCGCTGTGCGGCGCGTAAACATCACGGACATGGGCAAGGAAAACCTACTGGACTATATAGACCCAAAAAAATATACCATTCTTCCCAATACGGCGGGTTGTTTTAATGCGGAAGATGCTGTGCGAACGTTAAGGTTGGCGCGTGAAGCGGGTGGTTGGGATTTGGTGAAGCTGGAAGTGCTTGGAGATACAGAGACCTTGTATCCGAATGTGGTGGAAACCATTAAAGCTGCGGAAACATTAGTGGCAGAAGATTTTCAGGTCATGGTTTATACCAATGATGATCCGATTGTAGCACGTCGTTTGGAAGAAGTTGGTTGTGTGGCAGTCATGCCTTTGGGCAATCCGATTGGTTCAGGTCGTGGTTTGGCGAATCCCTTTAACATTCGAGTGATTAAGCAGCGTGCTAATGTGCCGATTGTGGTTGATGCAGGTATTGGCACAGCTTCCGATGCGGCGAAAGCTTTGGAGCTGGGGGCTGATGCAGCATTGATTAACACTGCCATTGCAGAAGCAAAAGATGAGTGCATGATGGCGCGTGCTATGCGGGATGCAGTGCGGGCTGGTAGATTGGCTCACTTGGCAGGACGCATGCCTAAAAGGGCGTTTGCATCGGCATCGTCGCCAACGGAAGGTTATATCTGGGACTAAAACGTTCTTTTTCGCTGATTAACTATGTTATGAAAAGTTTTGTAGTGCTCATGTATGGATCATACATTTCGCTTATCAAGCTTCTCATACCTTGTTCTCGGAGAAAAATATTCGTTTGTAACTATTTGAGTGCCACTTTGTACATGGGTGGTTAAAAGGAAAATAAAATGACTAAGTTAAAGAATGATTTATTTTTACGTGCGTGTTTGCGCCAAGATGTGGAACGCACACCTGTTTGGATGATGCGTCAGGCAGGTCGCTATCTCGCGGAATACCGTGCAACACGTGCCAAGGCTGGCGGTTTTTTGAATCTATGCCGCTCTCCTGAGTTGTGCAGTGAAGTGACGTTGCAGCCGATTGATATTCTTGATGCAGATGCAGCAATTTTATTCTCAGATATTCTGGTTGTGCCCGAAGCCATGGGTATGGAGCTGACTTTTGGGACTGGGGAAGGGCCTAAGTTTCCGCAACCATTAAGGTGCAAAGCTGATGTGGAAAAGCTACCTGTATTGAATGATCCAACACGTGAACTTGGTTATGTGATGGATGCAGTGAGTACCATTCGTAGAGACTTGAATGGTCGTGTCCCGTTGATTGGTTTTGCTGGCAGCCCGTGGACATTGGCAACGTATATGGTTGAAGGTGGTGGTTCTAAAAACTTCTCTAAAGTTAAAGCTATGATGTTTAATGAGCCTGAGACCATGCATTTGTTGCTTGAGAAGTTGGCAGATTCAGTGGCGGCTTATTTGAATGGTCAAATTGCCAGTGGTGCGCAAGCTGTACAAATTTTTGATACATGGGGCGGCATTCTGAATACGAGCTGCTACAATGAATTTTCATTGCAATATATGCAGCGCATTGTGCAGCAGCTAACCCGTGAAAATGACGGGCGTAAAGTACCTGTGATTTTATATTCTAAGGGCGGTATGGGTTGGCTGGAAGCGATGGCAGATACTGGCTGTGATGTATTGGGCTTGGATTGGTCAATCGATATTGATGAAGCCAAAGCCCGTGTGGGAGATCGTGTTGCCTTGCAAGGTAATATGGATCCAACGATGCTGTATGCCAAGCCAGAGCGTATTCGTGCTGAAGTGAAAGAGATCCTTGCTAAGTTTGGCACGGGTAATGGGCATGTGTTTAATCTTGGCCATGGCATTACGCCAGATGTTCCTCCAGAGCATGCAATCGAGTTTTTCAAAGCAGTACGTGAAGAATCTGTAAAATATCACTTATAATATATTAAGAATGGCTTGAATGAAAAAGGGCTGCTCAATGAGCAGCCCTTTTTTTATTGCAGCAATGAAATGATTTTAGATTTGTTCAAGTACGTTCTTATGAATAATAATTTCATGGCGATCACGAACTGTTGAAATCCAGCGGGCAAAACGTACAGCGCCTTTGGCTTTGGCTGCTTCAAGCGCGATAGCATCTTTTTGTTTGGCAAAGGCGGCATCATCACCTGCGGTTGCCTTTGTAACATAAACTAATGCCAGTCCGCGCGATGTTGCAACGGCTTTACCTGCCCATTGCTTAACGCCAGTTTTGAAAGCTGCATCAATAATGCTTGCTGTTAGCCAGCTCGCATCATCACCGATGCCACTATGGCGTACAGGCTTGGAAAGGAATTTCGCATAACCACCTTTTTGTGCCATTGCATCAGGCGTTAACTTGCTCGCATTCGCAAGGAGTGTCTCGGCAACTTCGCGGGCTTTGTCTACAGCCGCAGACTTGCGGGCATCGGCATATACTTCAGTAGTCACATCGTTAAATGCTAGCGGTGCAGGTTCAATACGTTGCAAGGCTTCAATGGCCACAAAGCGTCCGTCATCAAGCTCAATAATATCAATGCTGTCACCTGGAATTGCGGTGAAAGCCTGCTTGATCAGAGCTTGGTCACTACCAAGGAGCTTGTCTGTACGTGCTTTGGCGATATCAATAGCATCAATTTTATAAACAGGAAGGTTGAGGCTGCTAGCAGCGGCTTGCAGTGAGTCTTCCATGCCCAAGGCGTTATCCAAATCCTGCGATAATTCATAAGCCTCATCGCGGGCTTTCTCAGTGGTTAATGATTTGAGTAATTCATCGCGAACATCGCTAAGCGGTTTGGTGATGCCATCTTTAGTCCAGCTGGCTTTGTGTGCTTCATAAGCAGCGGCAATATCAGCTTCATCAATACGAATATCTTTGGCAAGCTCGATAGGGTTGATTTCAACAGCGTTGATTTTTACTTGCAGTTTAGAGCGATAGTTTTGTGTATGGCTATCATACCAAGCACGTGCCGTGGCATCATCGATTTTAATATTTTTGAGAAGGTTTTTTGGTTCAATCATCACTGCGGCAATGGTGCGCTGTGCAAACTCGCGTTCGAATTGAGCACGGACTTCTGCATCATTGACTTGAGCTGAATCAACAATGGCCTTTTGCAATGCATCAATCATTAGATTTACGCGGGTATCATCTTCATAATCGCGGGTGGTTGCAAAACCCATATTGCGCGTAAATGTGTGGTAACGTTGTGGGTCAAATGTACCAGCCTGTTGGAAAGTTGGGTTGTTTTGCACATAGGCCAATAGTGCAGCATCAGAAGCAACGAGCCCCATACGAGCAGCTTCATCGAGCATGAGCTGTCTGTTAATCATGGTTTGCAATGTATTATCTTTGACACCTAATTGTGCAACCAGTGCTTTTGAAAACTGCTGTCCCAGCATGGCGCGGTAGCTATTAAGTTGACGCTCATAAGTTTGTGAAAAGTTTAAGTCGCTAATAGGTTTGCCATCGACTTCTGCAACATAAGCAACACGGCTGCCTGTAAAATAATCGCCGATGCCCCACAAACCAAATGACAGAGCGATGCCGCCAAGAATAAGCTTGGCAAGCCATGATTGTGCTTGGTTGCGCATGATTTCGAGCATTATAAACCTCAGTATAACAAGTAATATGAACAGATTTTCTAAAAGAAGCGGGACGCTACTCAAGGTGTATTTATCAGGCAAGGTGAAGTTTCTAATTTGTGTGTAAAAAATAAAAAAGTAATGCTGTGAGCTGTGTCGCTTGTGTTTATGCTATAAAGGCTTATAAATAGACTATGGACATGTTGCAAACACATATCGACCAATG
>CAYPXU010000148.1:0-4036 GCA_964414875.1 uncultured Zetaproteobacteria bacterium
ACCAATAAAACAGCTGTTTTATTTTCCCATAGCAAACATCATATCTCTGATTTATATATATAGGAATATCTATTATTTTCCTGTTATGGTTGCGCAATGATTTTAAGTAATAAAGGCTTCTTTAGTAATTTCTTGCGGGCGTATAAAAAAAACCATTCACTTGATCGTGAGCAAGCAACAGTTCGTATATTTTTAGTTGCTTTAGTCTCGTTGTACCTTTATTTTTTTGGTACGCTTGAAGCTGGAAAGTTAGTCTCATCTTATCTCATTGTATCATTGTTATACTTCTTGTGGATTGTTTTATCCCCAGCAATGAGCCTATCAAGAAGGTTAATTCTAATACTGACTGACATCACTGTTCCAACCGTGGCTATTCTGCTCTTAGAAAATACTTCAGGTGAAACCTTTGTTGCTATTTACCTCTGGATTATTGTTGGTAATGGACTCCGGTTTGGCGTGAAATATTTAATTTATGCAACAGGGCTATCTTTTACTGCTTTTTTAATCATCTTGTTCATTTCGCCATTTTGGCAAAGTCACTTTTCTCTTTGGATGGGGTTAGTAGTTCTCATTACAGTCGTGCCAGCCTATATGTCTATATTAATTATAAAGCTACACCGTGCAATAACAGCTGCCGAAGCAGCAAATAAAGCGAAATCTCAGTTCTTAGCCAATATGAGCCATGAGCTGCGCACACCCCTGAATGGTATTATTGGTGCAGGTGAACTGCTGAGTATGACGCAGCTTAGTAAACAACAACAAGGTTATGCAAACCTTATTCAATCATCTGGAAAAACATTATTAGCACTCATTGAAGATGTGCTAGATATTTCCAAGATTGAGGCAGGCAAACAAACCTCTGAAATAAAACGGTTTGATTTACACGTTTTAATCAGCACAACCTTACAAGTTTTTTTGCCGCAGGCAAAAAAGAAGGGGTTAACACTTACAGCGCATGTCAATGATGCTGTTGCATTTCGTTTGAAAGGTGATGAGCTACATATACGTCAAATCTTAGTGAATTTTATCAGTAATGCCTTAAAATTTACGAAAGAAGGATATATCAAGGTGCTTGTAGAGCTTGTAGAACAAGCCGATGACGAGCGTTATTGGTTGAAATTTCGTGTGCTAGATACTGGCATTGGCTTATCTGAAGAGGCACAAAGCAAAATATTTGATAGCTTTACCCAAGCTGACATTTCCACCACACGTCAATATGGTGGTACAGGGCTTGGCACGACCATTTCCAAAGAGCTGGTAGAGCTTATGGGTGGTAAAATTGGATTAGAAAGCACGGAAGGAAAAGGCTCTGAATTTTGGTTTGAGCTTCCTTTGACCCGCCAAGAAAAGAAAAATAAAGAAGCTATTGCTTCTGCTACATCTTTTTCTAATGTGCGTGTGCTTGCCTTACTTCCAGATGATATAAGCCCTCAGTTCACATCACCCATGCAGCGTTGGGGGCAAGATATAAAACTAACGTGTCATATTACCCAAATGTTTACTGCATTATCTGATGCGGCGGCTCAGGACACGCCATTTCATATGATCATTGTGGATCAGAATTTGCTTGCTATGAAACCCAAAGAGTTTATCCAAAGCATACGCGAAAAAGATGAGTTTTCAGGCATAAAATGTATTCTCGCTGGCGACTTTTTTGATTCCATAGCATTAAATAATTTGATTGAGCTTGGATTTGCTGACGTGTTGACCTACCCGCTCAATGAATCATTACTGTTCAACGTCACTCATGAGATTTGTATTAGCAAGTCGCTTTGCCAAAGCACCCCTTCCATTGCCTCGCAACAGAAAAAGAAAATACAACATGCAGGGCTGCACATCTTGGTGGCGGAAGATAATGAGGTGAATCAAATTGTGATTCGTGAGTTCTTGGAATTGATGGGGCACCAAGTAACCTTGGTGAGCGATGGAGAGCAGGCTTTGGATGCGTTAGACATATCTATACAAAGCTTTGATTTAGCGCTTTTGGATGTGAATATGCCGAATATGTCAGGCTTGGATGTTATCAAAGCTTACCGTTTCCTTGAAACTAATAGTCACTTACCCATGATTATTTTATCTGCTGATGCGATGTCAGGTAATATTGATGAATGCTTGAATGCAGGTGCTGATGCTTACCTCACCAAACCTATTGAATATGAAAAGCTTGCGCAGGTCATTGGTAAAATTGTATGTGTTGAGAAAAAGCCAGCGCTGTCACCACAGTATATCGACGCTGCTAAAGTGGAATGGGAATATATTGATCCTAATCCATTGGATAGATTAAGTAGTATCAGCAAAAAAGAACATTTTATAGAAGGCTTGATTGAGGAATTCATTGTCCGAACCGAAGAAAAAATAACTGCGCTTATAGCAGCTCAAGAGCAAGGTGATGTCCAAACATACCTTGAAATCATTCATGCTCTGAAAGGCTCTTCTGGTATGGCAGGCGCAGTTGCTATCCAGCATGCCTGCGAAGATATTGAATTGTTAATGCAAACAGCATCAAAGCCCGTAGAGGCAAGCACTGCTCAGCTTAAGACTGTTATACAAGCAAGTATCCAAGAGCTTACGCACTACAAGGAATCATAGTGCATAAGCCAAAAGGATAGTTGCTGTTAAACAAGCAAGTATCCAAGAGCTTACGCACTACAAGGAATCATAGTGCATAAGCCAAAAGGATAGTTGCTGTTAACTTCTCGCTCTTGCAACTTGCCGCTTAATCAAACGCTCCATCATGCGTAAATCTTTATTGCTCAGTTGAAGGGCTGCATCTACCCAAATATTGGTGATTTTTTCCAACTCATCATATGTTATTGGGTTGCAACAATTTTTAGCTTTGCGAAACGCCTGAAAACCATTTCTGGCATGGTTCTCTTTCTTAATGTAATCATAAACGGCTTGCTCACCTTCTCCATTTTCTACAAGAATATCGACTACTCCAAAATCAAACATCTCTTGGGCAGAATATAATTTCCCGCTCAGTATCATTTTTTCGGCTTGAACTGCACCAATTTTTCTTGATAGCAAGCTGTATGCCCCCATGCCCGGGAATAAATTGAATAAGATTTCTGGCATGCCCATCTTTGCACTTTTTTCAGCAATTAGAACATTACTTGAAATCGCAAATTCTAATCCCCCTCCTAAAGCATCGCCCTGCACAAGTGATACAGTAGTAACATCTTTCCCCAAACTTGTATGATTTAAGTATAAAGTATTAATACAAGCTAAAGCATAATCAAGTAAGGTATCCCGATCTTGATTCCTTATTAGCCTAGCAAACAAGCTTAAGTCTCCACCTAAGTTAAATGTACCCACCTCCTTAGAAGCAATCACAATATACTCATATTTTTTTCCTTGTATTTGGCTGTTTAAAATTTCGGAATACCAACGTTGAATATCGCTGATTAGCTCTGGCGTACAACATTGTCTTGGGTAAGGTTTAATGTAGTACCATGCTAACTCATAGGCATCTTCATATGTGATATCTAGTGAGGCATACTTTTCCTCGCTATTAGATTGTATTTTTAAATTTTCTTTTGGTTGCATTATGCGTCCCTTTTTTCTTTATTTTTATGGCATTGCCATAGCATGAGAGTTCATGTGATAGAGAAGGGAATCAATGTTTGGTCGCGGCTGGGAAGCAAGCCACTTGAAAAAAAGAGGAATTCTTCTTGAAATGCGGGTGACAGCTTGATTTGAGCATGCTTGCATGGTTAATATGCTCATCACTATACCTTATTTGGAATGTATGAATGAGCTTAGATTTTAGGAGGCTTTATGTCGGAATGGGTTAATGTAAGTAAACAGTCTGAACTGCCTGCTGGGGCGCGAACAATCGTGCAAACCGATGCAGGTGAAATTGCGGTGTTTAATCTTCTTGGTGAATATTACGCTATTGCAGATATTTGCAGTCATGATGGCGGCGAGCTTGCTAGTGGGGCTTGTGAAGGGGATGAAATTATTTGTCCGCGTCATGGTGCGCGTTTTTGTATTAAAAATGGCAAGTCGCTTACGCCACCTGCTTATGAGGATATAG
>CAYPXU010000149.1:0-3994 GCA_964414875.1 uncultured Zetaproteobacteria bacterium
TGAGTATTGTTCAATGTGGCTAGCAGGAAAATAAACGGCAAGCTGAATAGTTACGCATTTTCAGGTATAAATATCATTATCAATCAAGCTCACTTTTCGATCTACTTAATTTGCTTTGAGACATTAGGCGTTGGTGAATTCACCGTCATATTTTATTTTTCGCTTTGATCGTCCAAATTTAACAAGCGCTCATTGCGCCAAATTCTAATAATAGCAATTGATTTGGCATCAAGACGGTAAACAACTCTGTAAGGGTTTCGAATTAACTCTCTTAAGGATGGCATGTTGAACTCAGGCACAACACGTCCCATTTCAGGATAATCAGACAAAGTTTCTGTGGCGCGAATCAATTCATTTGCAATCATTTTTCCTGTATCTGCCACGCCTTGACTGTGATAATAATCAAGCAACTCGTTTAGATCGCCCAAAGCTGATGGGGAAAATTGAACTTTCATGCAGTTATAAGCCCATCTGACTTTTTACTTCTTCCAACTTAATTCCTTTTCCTGCATCAATTTCAGCAATGCCTTGCATGACAGCTCGCATAAAATTACATTCATCAACACCTTTCTCATAATCTTCCAAAGATTGAACCACAGCCACGCCTTTGCCGCGACTTGTCAGTAGTATTGGGCGATGTGTCTCAGCAGTTTGTCTCACTAACTTCCCAGGATTCACCTTAACAGAGGATAACGGAACCACATCTTCAGAGAACTTCACATTCATAGCAATCTCCTTTAAATGTCAGTATGGTAGCACCTATTAAGAGGTGCTGTAAACTGGTCTAACATCCGATATTCCGCACCCTTAAATCAATATTTCCTGTGCTTATTAATGTTTTCAATTTTTAACACAAAACAATAATTATTGTCTATGCTTAGCTGACGAGATGTACACCGCAAAGCATATAGTTTGAATAGGTTTTTTCTTCAGGTTTTCTTTTGCGTTTCAATTTTCTTACGAGGTTAACCTCGCATTTGTGTGTTGCTAGGAAGTTTCTGCGTGTAGACTTATGTCCGCAGCTTTCGCACTGAATAACCATATCATTACCCTCATGTTTAGCTTATTATTTAACATGGTAAACCATATATAATTCAGGAAGGATGCTAACACTTGAATATTTCCTGCATGTGACATTGTAAAATAGACATAAGCTATGTACGTTCAGTGCATTCATTGCGTTTTAGAAAATAAATGAAACTTGAGCTATTAGGGGGCTGTGAGTGAAGAAGTCGTTTGTCCAAGAAACATCTATAAATAATGGACCATTGGTGCTATCGCATGCGATGTCCGAAGCACAAAGTGTGGCATTGGGAATTTTTGTAGATGTGGGTAGCCGTGATGAAAGTGGGGTGCAGGCAGGCATTGCGCATGCTTTGGAACATATGTTGTTTAAGGGCACAAAGTTCTTGGATGTGCATGCTTTATCGGAAAAGTTGGATGTATTGGGTGGCAATGCCAATGCTTTCACATCGCGTGAGAGGACGTGTTTCCATATCCAAGTACTGCATGAGGACTGGCAAGAAGCTTTGGGTTTGTTGATGGATATGCTGTTGGAGCCAGCTTTACCAGAGGATGAATGGCAACGAGAGCGTGAAGTTATCTATTCAGAAATGGCAATGGTGGACGATGTGCCAGATGAATGGGTTTACGACCGTCACATGAAGGCAGTGTTTGCTGGGCAAACAGTGGGCGAACCAACGCTGGGAACGCGTGAGGTGCTGGCTGCACTTTCAGCAGCTGATTTGCGAGATTATTTGACTTCACACTATCGACCACCGCGTTTATTGATTACAGCAGCGGGGCGTATTGACCATGATGCTTTGGTGGAGGTTGTCGGCAAACGCACTTGGCCATCGGCAAGTGGGCGAGATGGGCGTGTGCAAGCAGTGCGACAAAGCGGTGTGCAATATTTATCGCGAGATATGGAGCAGGCACATATTGTTGCGAGTTTTTCAGGCATTACTGCAACGTCTAAGCAGCGACCTGAAGCATGGCTGGCAAATCAGATGTTGGGTGGTGGCATGAGCTCGGCATTGTTTCGTGAAATTCGTGAGCGTCGAGGGCTGGCTTATAGTGTGGGTTCACATTTATCGCCGTTAAGTGATGTTGGTTTATGGAGTATGAGCTGTGCTACAGCCCCCAATATGTTGGCCGATTGTATTGTGGTATTACAAGAAACATTACAAGCTTTCCCTGAGACGGTGGATGATGGCATGGTGAAGCGCGCCAAGCGGCAAATGGAAGTGCAGTTTCGCATGGCAATGGATTCAGTGGAAGGGCATATGCTCTATTTGGGAGCGCGCCTTGATGAAGATGTGTTGCTATCTCAACAGCAGTGGGTGGATAAAATCAAACAGCTACAAAATGATGATATTCGCGACTGGGTGAAGAAGCATTTGCAGGGTGATGTGATGTGGACGATTGCTGGTTCTGATGAAGCATTGTCCTCTGCACAAGCTGTGATGTAGCCTGCGCCCATGTTTGTAACTATTCGAGAAGATATCCGCACAGCCTTTGATCGCGATCCTGCCGCACGCTCGACGTGGGAGGTGCTGACTTGCTACCCTGGTCTGCATGCCATTTGGATGCATCGTATTGCCAATGCAAGCTGGCGACATGGTTTTTGCTGGTTGGGGCGTTTTATTTCTCATATTGCACGTTGGTGTACAGGTATTGAAATTCACCCTGGCGCAACTATTGGTAAGAACTTTTTTATTGATCATGGCATGGGCATTGTGATTGGTGAAACGACTGAGATTGGTGATGGTGTAACCTTATACCACGGTGTGACCTTGGGTGGTACAACGTGGCAGAAGGAGAAGCGTCATCCAACCTTGGAAGATGGTGTTATTATTGGTGCTGGTGCAAAGGTTTTGGGAGCGATTACCATTGCTAAGGAATCACGTGTTGGTGCTAACTCTGTGGTATTAAAGGATGTTCCTGAGCATTCCACGGTGATTGGTATTCCTGGTATGGTGGTGGGAAAAACAGAGTCCTTGATTGAAAATGGGCGTATTAATTTGGATCACCATCAAATGCCAGACCCTGTTGCTCAGGTATTACGGCATATGTTGACCTTGATTGATGATGTGAATGAGCGGGTGGATGGGTTTCATGCCGCTGATGATAAGTGTGATAATGCAAAAGACTCACAGCTGAATAAAGAGATGTGTAAAGAGCATAAAAAGGTTGAAGATTTTCTGGGTGGGGATGGAATCTAAGATTAAACCTTAGGTCACATCGAAAAACCTCGGAACTTCGCCAAACTTGTGCTATTTTTTTCTATGTGCCCCTTAGATAGAGTAGTCTGAGGAATCACTTGTATTGCCTGGTATTAATTCCGTAATTTTGGCAAGTACAGCATTGGGTTCAACAGGCTTAGCTATAAAATCATCCATGCCTGCTTTAGTACATTCAAGCTCGACCTCAGCTAAAGCATGTGCGCTTAGACCAACAATCGGAAGGCGGGGTTTGTTGTGGTCTTTTTCATGTTGACGAATGCGGCGGGTTAATTCGATGCCGTCCATTTTAGGCATGCGAATATCGGTCAATAAAAGGTCATGCTGTCCTGTTTGGGATTTAACCCATGCTGTAAAGCCATCTTCAGCAATATCGACAAGTATACCCATACGCCTGAGCCGTTTTGCGGCAATACGTTGGCTAATAGGATCATCTTCAGCAAGTAATATATGAATATTGTTGAGCATAGGCTTGTCTGGCTGCTTATTAGCTTGTGGTGGCGGAGTTGATGTATTTAATATTTTGGTTCCATCGACTTTCCAATGGATATTGTTTTCTTTGCCTGCCTCAAACGGAATATCGAATGTGAAGCAGCTACCTACGCTTAACACGCTATTCACACGAATATTTCCACCCATTAATTCAACAAAGCGTTTGGCAATGGTTGTGCCAAGACCCGTTCCAGTATGTTGTTGCTGCATAAGTTGAGCTTCTTGGTGGAAAGGCTCAAAAATATGTTCGAGCATATCTG
>CAYPXU010000150.1:0-3991 GCA_964414875.1 uncultured Zetaproteobacteria bacterium
TACAAAGTATTCGTGGAATTCATGATGGTTTGCCATCAGAAGTTTCCAAATGGCGCAAGATTGAAGATGTGGCGCGTGAAGTATTTGCTAGTTGTGCAGTATCGGAAGTGAGGCTGCCAATTTTGGAACCGACGGAGCTTTTTGTGCGCTCAGTGGGTGAAGAAACGGATATTGTTTCCAAAGAAATGTATGCCTTTGAAGATCAGGGCGGCGATTCTATTTGCTTGCGTCCAGAAGGCACGGCTGGTGCGGTGCGGGCTTATTTGCAAGCTGGTTTAACAAGGGCTGGGGCGCGGCGTTGGTTTTATATGGGACCGATGTTTCGTAGGGAACGTCCGCAAAAGGGGCGTTTGCGCCAGTTCCAACAAATTGGTGTGGAATGGTTCGGTGTAACGGGTCCTGTTGCCGATGCTGAAATGTTAGCGATGGCACAGTATTTCTTGGATACTTTAGGTATCGAGAAAGTGCGTTTGGAGATTAACTCTCTGGGTTGCACCATATGTCGCCCTGCTTACCGTGATACTTTGATGGCATATTTAAATGCTCGCTCTGAATCTTTGTGTGATACCTGCAATGATAGAATTGAGAAAAACCCGATGCGTGTATTGGATTGTAAAAATGAATCCTGCCAAGCACAATTAATCGATGCCCCAGAAATGGTAGCGCATGTATGTGGTGACTGTGAAACACACTTTTCTGGCTTAAAAGCAGGGCTTGATGCTTTGGGTGTGCGCTATGAAGTGAATCCACGCATTGTGCGTGGCTTGGATTATTATAATCGCACGGCGTTTGAATTTGTCACCGATCAACTTGGCGCACAAGGTACTGTGTTGGCGGGTGGTCGTTACGATGGTTTGGTTGAATCTTTGGGTGGCCCAGCAACGACAGCGGTTGGTTTTGCCGCAGGCATGGAGCGTTTGGCGATGTTGATGCCAGATGTTGAGGCGAATGCTGTGGATGTTGTGGTTGTTGCTTTGGGTGATGAAGCTTTGCCTTATTCCTTGCAAGTTGCCAAGCAATTACGTGAGCAAGGTATTGCGGTGGTACATGCTGGTGGTGGAGCTGCTAAGCGCCAGTTCAAACTGGCAGATAGAGAAGGCGCGCGTTTTGTTGCGGTAGTGGGTGATGATGAAGTGCAGCAAGGTGTTGTTGCATTAAAAAATTTGGCAACGGGTGAGCAGAAAACTTACTCAATTGAACAGCTTATAGAGTCTCTTATAAATTAATTTATCATATGTAAAAACAGCATTCTCAGGCTATATTTGAAAAGTTAATTGTAAGCATGAGGACTATTTCTTATATTCTTTCTGAAATATAGAGAATGTTACATTTATGCATATCATTGTAAGGGTGATTACATTTCAATCGCGGCAAAGGAATTGATAATATTAAGGTTGAAAAAAACTATTGCTATGATTCTCTAACCTCTCTTTAACAATTTGTATCTTACGCTCAAATTTTTCACCATTGATTAATTGATCCATGTAAAGTTTGGCTAGCCTACTTTTAAGGCTGGAATGTTTGGGGTAATACTCTTTAATTAAAAAGTAGGTATATTGAGCCAAGGCATCTCTTCCTATAAATTGATGTTCATAATTCGCTCTTTTAAATATAGCGCAGGCAAGCCCGTCTTTGATGGCTGTGATGACCCCTGAAGTAGATTTTTCCTTTGCAAAAAGAATCGTAAACCGTTCGCCTATTTCATGATCACTATCATGTGCATCCGAGTTGCCGAATGGTGCTAAATATTTATGTTTATTTGTTGTTTGGAGCGCGGTTAAATGTGTCATATTGTTATGCTCTCTTACTTTTTCTTCGCCAAAAACTTCAACGCCATCCAAGTGTGAGCTTTTCAACATTTCTTTGTAAAAAGCTTGATGGAGATGATATTTGCCATCACGATAAACCCAGTTGGGATGCGCTAATATTGCAGCACCTTGTGCCTCTTTGATCTTATTGATCACCCAAATATTTTTTGCATAATGGGTAGGATCAATGTTTTCATCAATACCTTCTGTTTTTAATGTTTCAGCTATATCGTGAAGCTCAGCTTCATATTTTTCACTGTCTTTTCTTTGATCTTCAATGGATTGATTGGCATGGATAGATAGAATATGTCCATTTCCCAAAGCAATAGACATATCTTTTTTACCACCGACACTGATCTCTTCGCCAGCCAATGCCAAAATATCAATATCATGTTCGGAAACTTTTTTAATTGCTTGCAGTGAACCATTATAATTATCGTGATCGGTTACACTCACAAAGTCCATGCCCGCACCCAAAGAGGCCAGCACCATAGCAAAAGGTGTTGTTTTTCCATCTGAAAAGATGGAGTGCATATGTAAATCACCCTTTAATGGTCTTAATTGAATCATCTCTTTATCAAGGCAATACAAACAAACAGTTTTTGATTCTTTGTAAGTAAAATTTACCTTGATGATAAATTCGCCAATGCATGGCATGTTGTATGTAAATAAAATTTTACGGTTTTTAATCGTATAATCGAGCTTCTCTTTATGGTAGTAATCACCACGAGAGAGAACTTCTATAGACTCAATATTACTGGTGTTTTTTAGCGTAAGTTTATATGCCACATCTTTATGTTGTGCGACGACATTTGGTGTTATTTTCATAACTGCCCCTGTTATTTGTTATGTTTTAATATGCATGATTGCAAGGCGGAGTTCCGCGCAACCTTATAAAAGCTGCCAGCCGTATATAGCCGATATTCCAAGCGTATAGATTGCCAGGATCACTACATTTCTAGGGCTGCCAGAAAGTTTTGGTGTTTTAATTTGTGATACATTCAACGCTATAATAATCATAAAGCAGACATAAAGAATGATGGCAAAAATATCCTTATCAAAAAAGCTGGAAAACAAAACAATAAAGACAATTAATATGCTATTATTATCCAGTGCTAAGCCTGTATATTTTGTGCCGCCAGCAAGACCAAATGTGCTAAAGTAACTCAAGCGTAACGCACTGGTTGCCACCATCAGGAATGAACCGATCAAATAGATAAGAGAAAATTCACCATAACTTAGAAGAAGAATTGCAGGTGTAACACCATAGCTTACAATATCAATTGATACATCAAGTTGCCCGCCAAACTTACTATCATCGCCTGTGCGCCCCTTCATTCTTCGCGCCACAAGCCCATCAGCCCAATCAAAAGCAACAGCCCAAATCATGCCAATCATGGCAGCGGCATAAACGCCTTTGATACAGAAATAAATCGCAAGAATGGTACAGGCCAAGCCTGCAAGCGAGCAAAGGTTAGGCAGATCCTTTACGTAAGAGAGTATGGTTGGTTGCTGGGTTTTTGTTGTCATGATGTTCCTTAAAAAAATATTTACTAATGGATTCGTTTGAATTGTGTTATGCTAACTGCGAAGTTATTACTATCAAAGGATTATCAAAGAAATGGTTGTTTATACAGTGGGCACGTTTGATTTATTACATGTTGGACACCTTGCCTTACTGGAATACTGCGCCAGCTTAGGCGATACGGTTGCTGTTGGTGTTGCTTCCGATGAAGTCGTTAAATTATATAAACCTAATGTTCCAGCTATTCCACTTGAGCAACGCATGCAAATGCTTAAAGCTCTTAGTTGTGTGGATATTGTGCTTCCCTACCATGAACTGGATTATATTGCTGTCTGCAAGGAAGTTAAGGCAGATATTTTTGTCATTGGTGAAGATTGGGGGAAAAAACCTCATAATGAGGGTGTTGAAAATTATTTAAAATCTCAAGGCAAAAAGATTGTGCAAGTTCAATATAACCCACAAAACTCATCAACAAAAATCAAGGCGCAAATTATCGCTCAATATCAAGCTGATGTATGTAAATCTAAGGCATTAGATAAAGTTATGAATGCCTAAGGGCACGGTTTTGTCTTTTTCCTGATGCTTATTGTTAGAGGGGCGTAGCCCTAATACCGCTACCTGACCCATAAATCCAACAAAATAAGCTAGTTAGCATACT
>CAYPXU010000151.1:0-3989 GCA_964414875.1 uncultured Zetaproteobacteria bacterium
TCAGTGATACCGCTGCATCCACCGTCACAACTGCACGTAAGAATATTCACAATATTCTTCGCGGTGATGATGACCGCTTATTGGTCGTGGTTGGTCCATGCTCTATCCATTGCCCTGATTTAGCGATTGAATATGCCCAACATATTCGCGATTTAAAAGATAAATATGCTGATACCCTACAAATTGTTATGCGTGTTTATTTTGAAAAACCACGCACCACGGTTGGCTGGAAGGGTCTGATTAACGACCCTTATTTGGATGACTCATTTGAGATTAATACAGGCATCCGTATGGCTCGCAAACTACTTCTCGAAATCAACGAAATGGGTATTCCTGCAGGCACAGAGTTTCTTGATTTGATCACACCACAATATTTTGCCGACCTAGTAAGTTGGGGTGCCATTGGCGCACGCACAACAGAGAGCCAAGGGCATCGCGAATTATCATCGGGTTTATCATGCCCCGTTGGTTTTAAAAATAGCACCGAAGGCGGCTATCGTATTGCCATTGATGCCATCAATGCAGCATCCAACCCACATCATTTCTTATCACTAACCAAAGAAGGACGCTCTGCTATTTTCTCTACCAGTGGCAATGAAGATTGCCATATGATTTTGCGTGGTGGTCGTGAACCCAACTACGATGCCAAACATATTGCCACAGCAACACAAGAGCTTGTATCCGCCAAGGTTAAATCTGGCATTATGATTGATTGCAGCCATGCCAACAGCCTGAAACAACACGAACGCCAAATCATTGTGGGCCATGATATTTGCGCCCAAATTAGTGCGGGTAATGATAAAATTATTGGCGTGATGGTTGAAAGTCATTTGCATGCAGGCCGTCAAAATGTTGTAAAGGATCAACCGCTTAAGCATGGCGTAAGCATTACCGATGCCTGTATTGCATGGGATGACACAGCCAATTTACTGGCTGATTTTGCGCAAGCTGTTGAGCAAAGGCGGAAACAACGCGCATGACCATTCAATTTTCAAATGCTACCAAGGCAAAACAACTGCGTGAATTTTTTCAGCAACATGGGCGCATTTATATTGTTGTTGATGCAACCCGTGATGATGTGGGTGTACCTAGTTTTTTAAAAGGTGACCCAGCTCTTCGTTTGGTACTTAATAGTCGCATGCCGCAGCCTATTTATATCCGTGATGATGCACTTACATCCGACTTTTCATTTTCTGGGCAATCGTATGCATGCCATATTCCCATGGCATATATTTGGGCAGCCTATCAACCTGATGGCGACCTCGAACAAGGTCTTGTGTGGGAAGATTGTGTACCAGAAACCATCCGTGTGGTGGTCAATGCAGCACGTGGTTTACAAGACACAACCAATATCGAACAGCCCGCTGATGCAATCACAGCTACCGCAATCGAAAAAGAGGCCGTGCCAGAGAAGAAAGTTCGGCATTTGCGCGTGGTTAAATAAAGTGTCCACTAGCTTTAAATTTCTACTTCTATGCTTACTACTCAACCTAGGTGTTGCGCAAGCACAAGAAGACCCGCGCTTTAATATTTCAATCAACTTTGAGGATGGTAAGACGCCCTCTCTACGCGAGCAGGTGAAACAGGCATTGCCCATACTATGGGATCGAATTATTACCCAGCAAGCACGCCAAGCTATGCCCAACAATATAAAAGCTATGACTTTGCTGCGCCGCGTTCGCCCTGAGCAAGGCGGAAGCATCATCCAGTTTAGTCCAGAAAGAGTCTGGGCACGTTTAGAGCAAGAAGAGATCCCTCACATTCGCACCTTACCCAGCTTTAACCTTCGCATTGAACTCATCAATGCTTTCGGTAGTAGTATGCAAGGCTCTGAAAATGAAATATTGGCTTATGCACATCAGCAATCTGATACATTAGGTATACAACTCAAAGCCAATGCCCCGCTGCTAGCTATTCGTATTCAATGGCTTAATGATATACAAGTACAACTCTCTGCCCGTGGTCAATCCCGCCTTAGTGAATTTAGTGAAACCCGAAACCTTGATATGGGTGAGCCATTTGTACAACTTAAAAGTTGGATTATACAAACCATGATTCGTGCCCGTGATGCTTACGTATGGCAAAGTGCTATGCTAACAGATACAAATAACGTCAATGACTTAGTAGCTCCAAGCCTACACCTGTTGATAGAACAAGAAGCCAGTTTACCCGAACAAATAGCCCTAGAAACAGCCCTCAAATCTGACCCACGCGTACAAAGCATATTACCCAGCTACCTAAACTATCGTAGTCGTGAGTATATCATTCAACTCAAACAAAACGATGACAGTTGGATTGCTGACTGGTTTGCTCAGCGCGGCATGCTTGCGACCCCCAATACACAAGGTTGGCTCATTCAATAATGCAGCACCTGCTTAATGTCCCCAATATACTTACGTTAACGCGTATTATTATGACCCCTATCATTGTATATATGGTGCTAAGCAACCAACCATGGCTGGCACTTGCATTGATGGTTATTGCTGGCATTACTGATATGTTGGACGGTGCTATTGCACGCTATTTTAACATGCGCACAACAGTTGGAGCCTATCTGGATCCATTGGCCGATAAAATCATGCTCATCAGTCTATTTGTGACGCTGTTTATAGTAGGGCAAGTACCGCTCTTTGTTTTTCTTGCGATTATTTTCCGTGATTTGATTATTGTATTGGGTGCAGTCACCTATGAAATCATCACCCACCGCCTCACCATGCAACCAAGTTTTATATCCAAAACCACAACCTTGATACAAATTGTCTATGTCGTTTTGTTATTACTAAATATGGCAATCGTTATACCTGTGATACTTCTACAAATAGCTCTGTGGTTAACATTTAGCCTTACCTGTGCTTCCGGTCTGCATTACCTGATTAGCTGGACAAGTAAGGCTGCCAACCAAGAAACCAAGCCATAAACGTAAATCAATATATGACTCAACAACGACTTCTTTTCACACTACCTATCACACCTGGTTACCATACTTGGGTTCACCATCAGGGTACCATCGAGGCCTGTACAAGCCTTAGTATATGGCTCAATAAAGGTGGAACATTATGGTTAAAATCAGAGAACCCCGCAGGAAAAAGCCATCTGTTACGCGCCCTAGAAGAAGAATATCCACAGTTGGCACGCGTGCAAATTCAACAGTCTTTACCCGCCCTTCAGCAAGTTGCATCATGGCTTGAAGTCTTAGAAAATTATGATTTTTGGAGCATTGATTTACCTGCCCATAACTTACCCAAACACACAGCTACAGCATTGTTTCATCTTATTGAACGCGCCAAAGAAAAATCTCGCCCATTACTGATTGCTTGGCGCTGTGCCGATGATGAACTTATTCTACCAGAGCTTGCTAGCCGCATGCGCATGCTTGAGCAGGTCTATATTACTCCCCCAGAAAGCGATCACGATCTACACAGTGTTCTAAAAGCAGCTGCCCAACAGTTGCACTGGGACATACCTGACCAGCTTATTAAAGTCATGCTCACCCACTTACCACGCGACTTGGACAGTCAGCTTTCAGCAGTAAAACATTTGGAAGCCGCCTCACAAACAGAGCGGACACGCATGACACAAACATGGGCACGTCAAAAGCTAAATATATAAAACATCCTTAAATAGGCTCTACTCAGAAAGTATTTTTTACCACAGAGAACGCAGAGGCGGTAGTTGGCAGGAGGTTTATTCCCTGTCCAAGCTGCGCCGAAACATCATCTATCAAAAGGTAGAGCGCAGTGCAGTGAAGGCAACTTTACCCCTGTCCCTGGTTCGTCGAAACGTCAGTTTTCAAAAGGATAAAGCGCAGTAACACGCGCCCTTTTGAAAACTGTAAGTGGAGAAAACGAGTCCTAAGGGTCCCTTCTTTGATTCTTTCTTGGGGAAGTAAGAAAAAATGAAGTGCTTACTGCAATGTTTTAGTCGCATATAGCACGGCGGTTTCAAGTTCCAAGTGCAACACGCGCAAAATATTTATGAAAGTCGAAAGA
>CAYPXU010000152.1:0-3975 GCA_964414875.1 uncultured Zetaproteobacteria bacterium
GGAGGCAATACGTGTACGAATTTATCACCCAAGGGGGCATTGTTATTTATGTGCTTCTTGCCCTTTCTGTTGTCACCGTAACGTTGATTTTTGAACGCTCTTGGAGCCTGCGCCGTTCAGTTGTTGTGCCGATTAAAGAAGTAGCAGCTATTGAAAGTTTTGTACGGGCGGGGCAAGTGGATGCTGCGATTTCGGCTTGTGAAGAAAATAATACAGCCATGCATCGTATTTTGTGGTCATCTTTGAAAAATCGTGGCGTGAAACGCTCTGTCATGAAAGAAGTTTTAGAAGAAGTCGGCCGTCAGGAAGTAGCACATCTGGATCGTTATATTGGTGTTTTGGGGGTGATTGCAGCTATTTCGCCTTTGTTGGGTTTATTGGGAACGGTGATTGGCATGATTGAGGTGTTTCAGGTGATTGCGCTTGAAGGCGTTGGCAAAGCAGATGTGTTGGCAGGTGGTATTTCAAAAGCCTTGAATACAACTGCTGCAGGCTTGACAGTGGCGATTCCAGCTTTGGTGGCTTATCGTATGTTTGAAGCTAAGGTGAATCGTTTTGTGATTGAAATTGAAGAACATGCATTGCGCTTTGTTGATTTATTAAAGGGTGATCGTGAATGAAACTAAGGGATCGTAAACGCGCTGACTTTATGGTGGAAATGACACCATTGGTAGACGTGGTGTTTTTGATGTTAATCTTTTTTATGGTTTCCACGAGCTTTACTGTTTCCGATAGTCTGAAATTGGAACTGCCATCGAGTAAAACAGCCTCGCAAGACAAACAAGTGGAACAAGTGTTGGTGAGTATTGATGCTTCAGGTCAGTTATATGTACAGGACGAAGCGGTGGAAGATGGAGCGCTTCGTCACCGCATTTTGAATATTAGTAAGGGTGATCCAAATATGCGCGTGGTTTTGCGTGCTGACTCAGAAACACGCCATAAACGTGTGGTTTATGTGATGGATACAGTACGCGGATTGGGCATGGGTAAGTTGGCTATTGCAACGATTCAAGTGGGTAGTAAATAATGCGTGTGGTGCATAAATATGGTGGCACATCGGTTGGTTCTTTGGATAGGATTCGTGCAACTGCGAAGTTGATTCAGGCTGATTTGGCGCGCGGTAATGAAGTTGCTGTTGTGGTCTCTGCAATGAGCGGGGAAACCAATCGTTTGATTGCCATGGCAAATGAAATTGATGACAAAGCTCCAGCCAGAGAAATGGATGCTTTGGTATCAACAGGTGAGCAGGTCAGTGCAGCTTTGTTGGCGATGGAACTTAATCATCTGGGTATATCTGCTTATTCTTACAGTGGTTCGCAAGCGGGATTTCGTACCGATAGTAGCCATGCTCGGGCACGCATCAAAGGTGTTGAGAGTGGGCATTTGATTCGCCATATGCAAGCGGGTGAAGTGCCTGTGGTAACTGGTTTTCAAGGCTCAGATGAGCATGGGAATGTTACCACATTGGGGCGCGGTGGTTCAGATACTTCAGCAGTGGCATTGGCAATTGCGGTCAAAGCGGATGTTTGTGATATTTATACAGATGTGAATGGTATTTATACCACCGATCCGCGTATTGTGCCGCAGGCATCGAAGTTGCAAGAAATTAGTTATGAAGAAATGTTGGAGTTTGCATCGCTAGGAGCAAAGGTTTTACAAACGCGCAGTGTAGAGTTGGCGATGCGTTTTAATATGCCGATTCATTTGCGTTCGAGCTTTGAAGATGTGATTGGTACAATGGTCAATGGTGAGGATACAGGTATGGAAAGAGCGGAAATAACTGGGGTTGCATACAACCGTGATGAGGCGAAAGTCACCATTAAAGGTATTCCCGATCAGCCAGGTATTGCAGCGCGTATTTTTGGGCCTGTTGCAGATGCCGATATTAATGTCGATGTGATTGTTCAAAATGTTAGTGAACAAGGTTTTACCGATATGACCTTTACAGTGCCACGCAATGATTATGCTGCCACGATGGCACTGTTAGAAGGCTTGCGTATTGAGATGAAAGCCGAGAAGGTGAAAGGTGATGATACCGTTGCAAAAGTATCCATTATTGGTGTTGGTATGCGTTCACATGCAGGTGTAGCTCGCAAAATGTTTGATGTATTAGCCAATGAAAATATCAATATTCAAATGATTACCACCAGTGAAATTAAAGTGACTGTGGTATTGGAAGAAAAATATGTCGAGTTGGCTGTACGTTCGTTGCACAGCGCATTTCATTTGGATACTGAAGAATAATGGCGATTCGCGAGATATTGATTTATCCCGACAAGGTATTGGAAACGGTTGCAAAACCTGTGTTGGATCCAAGCTCTGATGAGATAAAAGTACTGGTGCAGGATATGGCAGATAGCATGTATGATGCACCGGGTGTGGGGTTGGCTGCACCTCAAATTGGAGTGTCTTTGCGGGTGGCAGTTACTGATACAGATTGGCGTAGCGGACGTTATGAAGATGAAGATACTGGTAAAGAAGTGGAGCCAAAACGCTTGTTGAAAGTGTGGATTAACCCTGAATTTTTATGGCGTAGTGATGAGATGCAAACCTATGAAGAAGGCTGCCTATCTGTACCAGAGATTTATGAAGATGTGGAACGTCCTGCGGCAGTTCGTTTGCGCTGGTTTGACTTAGAAGGCACGCAACACGAACAAGATTTTGAAGGTTTTGAGGCAGTAGCATTACAGCATGAGTTTGATCATTTGGATGGCAAGTTGTTTGTTGATTATTTATCGCCTTTAAAACGCAAAATGATTCGCAAGAAATTAATTAAATTTTATAAGAAGTGAGTAAATAATGCGCATTGTTTTTGCTGCAACACCAGGCTTTTCTGTAGCATGTTTACAGGCATTGTTGGAGCACCCAGATATGGATGTGGTGGGTGTAGTCTCTCAGCCAGATCGCAAATCTGGGCGTGGCATGAAACTTACACCTAGCCCTGTTAAAAAGGCAGCACTGGCTGCTGGCATTGATGTCATTACACCTGAATCATTGCGTAATAATGATGAAGCTTTGGCATGGTTACAGACAAAAAATGCTGACTTTTTGGTCGTTGTGGCATTTGGCATGATTTTGCCCAAACAGTGGCTTGATGCCGTATCTATTGCACCAATTAATGTGCATGCTTCTTTGTTACCACGTTGGCGCGGTGCAGCCCCCATTGAACGTGCTTTGTTGGCGGGTGATGATGAAACAGGTGTATGTATCATGCACATGGAAGAAGGCTTAGATACAGGTGGCATTTATGCCTGCCAAACACTTGCAATTACAAATGAAACTACAGGTTCTGATTTGTGGTTTACATTGTCTCCCATGGGAGCTCAGCTGCTGGTTGAGACATTGCCAAAGATTGCTGCAGGATTGACATGTAAACCTCAAGATGAGCAGGGCATGACGTATGCAAAAAAACTTCAAAATGACGAGCGAATTATTGATTGGAGTATGGATAGCTTAGCAATTGATCGCGTGGTGCGCTGTTTCTCTCCCAAACCTGGGGCGCGAACCTTGGTAGATGGTAAATGGTTGAAAATTGTTGCAGGTCAAGTGCTTTTGAATATATCGCAAAAGGCAAAGGGTGAAATTCTTGCTGTGCAAGAGGGATTGGATGTTGTTTGTGGTGATGGTGGTGTTTATAGAATCACGGAGCTACAGCCCGAAGGTAAGAAGGTTATGCAAGCGGCTGACTACTTGCGAGGCTCTAAGTTACGTGCAGGCTGTATTTTAGGGTAATTTTAATCATGGCAGGCAAATGGGCAGTTAAACAAAGAATCAAGACTACACTTTTGGGGATATGGTTGCTGTTGGTTAGTGAGGCAGGGTAATGGCATTAAAACTGTCACTTTGCCATTAATATTTTCCAAATGATCATATACTATCTCGCCTTAAATTTTCGATTCTTAATGCCTATTTTGGCTTACATAACTGATGTTACGCACACCGCCCCCCTTATCATCGTGGCGCGACTAAAGTCGC
>CAYPXU010000153.1:0-3943 GCA_964414875.1 uncultured Zetaproteobacteria bacterium
GTATGCTAACTAGCTTATTTTGTTGGATTTATGGGTCAGGTAGCGGTATTAGGGTTTGATATGGCTAAATATATTCATTATGACTACGCACAAGGGTGCATGATTGCCATCAACTTTGAAAATCAGCTACAGCCAGGCACATTTGAATATGCCGCGCATTACCTTGTCGATCACAAGTTAGACTTATCAAGCTTTGATGCCTCATTTCACAATGATGATTTTGGTCGCCCCGCTTATGATCCTGCTATTTTACTCAAAATCATTCTCTTTGCTTATTCGCGCGGCATGACCTCAAGCCGTGAAATTGATTGGTGCTGCCGCAACAATATCATTTTCAAAGCCCTGTCATGCAATACAGAACCGTTACACTCCTTTACATCTGTATAAGCAGATAGCTTTCATTTCTTTGACGGCAAAGCAACGAAATATAAATCCGCAGGACAGCGGATTTAGACGCACTTTAGTGCGGGGCTTGTCCCTGAGAGGCATGGATGCCTCGAATCAAAGAAAACCGCCCTATATACCTGCTTATCTCATTTATTTCCACCCATAAAAAAGGCGCGTGTTACTGCGCTTTATCCTTTTTATGGATGAGAATAAATGAGCAGTTATAACAGGGGGGAGTGGGTGTTAATCATCCCGTAATTCATTGGGCAGGCTAAAGGTGACATTTTCCTCAACGGTTTTAAGTGGCGTGACGGATGCGCCAGATTGCGTTAGAAAATCAATGACTTGTTGCACCAATACTTCAGGAGCCGATGCACCCGCAGTGATGCCGATTTGTTCTTTTCCTTGTAGCCATGCTGGGTCAATACCGTCTACACCATCAATCAAGTGTGCAGGTGTACCACAACGTTTGGAGACTTCTTTTAGGCGGTTACTATTGGATGAATTTTTTGAGCCAATCACTAAAATTAAATCACTTTTTTCAGCCAACTCTTTCACAGCAGTTTGGCGGTTGCTAGTGGCATAACAAATATCTTCGCGCTTGGGGCCTTGGATATTTGGGAAATGTTTACGCAGTGCATCAATCACGTCGGCTGTATCATCGACACTGAGTGTAGTTTGGGTGACAAAAGCAAGTTTGTTTGCATCTTTCACATCCAAACTTGCTACATCTTCAGGTTCGGAAACCAGTAAAACCGCACCTTCAGGAGCTTGCCCCATGGTCCCTTCAACTTCGGGATGTCCTGCATGCCCAATCAGGATAACTTGATCGCCACGTTCATAGTGGCGCAGTAGTTCCAAATGTACTTTGGTCACCAAAGGGCAGGTGGCATCTAAGACACGTAAATGGCGCGTTTTAGCAGAAGCTTGCACAGCTTTGCTTACGCCGTGCGCAGAGAAAATAAGTAATGATCCATCAGGGGCATCGGCAACTTCTTGAATAAAGATAGCACCTTTGGCTTTTAAATCTTCAACCACATAACGGTTATGCACAATTTCATGGCGTACATAAACGGGCGCACCATAGACCTTGATAGCACGTTCAACGATTTCAATGGCGCGATCCACGCCCGCACAAAAACCGCGCGGTTCTGCCAAAAAAACAGATTTTGGTTGAAATGTGAGAGTGTTTTGCTGCATTGTGCCACCTTTTCCGCTATTTTCTGCCGCCAAGGCTAACAAAGGAGTAAGCAATGAGCGATTATCGTTTGAATGTGGGTGATGTTGTACCTGATATTGAACTACCAATTTACCCAGAAGGAATATTGAAATTATCCGATTACCGTGGTCAGTGGGTGATTGTGTATTTCTATCCCAAGGACAGTACGTCTGGCTGCACCACAGAATCATGTGAATTCCGTGATGCATTGGTAGATTTTTCTGCTGCTAATGCAAAAATCGTTGGTGTAAGCCGTGATTCACTGAAATCACATGCGAACTTTACCACCAAACAAGAGCTAAACTTTCCTTTGATTTCGGATACAGAAACATTGTTGTGTGAGGCCTTTGATGTATGGCGCTTGAAGAAGAATTATGGCAAAGAATACATGGGCATTGAACGCTCAACATTTATCATTAACCCTGATGGTAAGGTGGTACATGC
Source organism: uncultured Zetaproteobacteria bacterium (assembly GCA_964414875.1). Taxonomy (GTDB): domain Bacteria; phylum Pseudomonadota; class Zetaproteobacteria; order Mariprofundales; family Mariprofundaceae. The sequence continues at coordinate 2,051 of CAYPXU010000153.1, forward strand.
ATGGCGCAAAGTGCGTGTGAAAGAGCATGTTGCCGATGTATTGGAAACGCTTAAGGGCTTGCAAGGCTAACAATGTTCCAAGATAAAAATATTCTGTTGGCTATCGGTGGCGGCATTGCTGTGTACCGCGTTGCAGAATTGGCGCGCCTGCTCATCAAACAAGGTGCAAATGTACGTTGTGTGATGACAAAATCAGCATGTGAGTTTGTTACGCCGTTAACCTTTGAAACTTTAACAGGCGAAGCAGTACATACGGACTTGTTCGATTTAACATCGGAAAGAGAAATGGGGCATATAAAGCTCGCACGCTGGGCAGATGCGGTGCTTATTGCACCTGCAACGAGTAATCTTATTGCTAAATTGGCGCATGGTATAGCGGATGATTTACTCACCACCATGATGCAGGTCTGTGAAACGCCCGTATTGCTGGCACCAGCCATGAACACATCCATGTGGCAATCGGCGGCGACACAGCGCAATCTGCAAACATTACAAGCTGATGGTATGCATGTGTTAGAGCCAGACAGTGGTGCTTTGGCATGTGGTGAACAGGGCATTGGGCGCTTGCCTGAACCACAAGCTCTCGCAGATGCGCTATTGCCATTATTGTTATCACAGACGTTGCAAGGACAACGCTGGGTCATCAATGCTGGGCCAACGATTGAGCCTTGGGATGCTGTGCGTGTATTGAGCAATCGAGCATCGGGAACCTTGGGATCAAGGTTGGCACAGTATGCCGCAGCGATGGGGGCAGATGTCACATTGATTGCAGGCGTTGGTACGCCGATATTGGGTTGTGATGTTTCGCGTGTGAATGTGCAAAGCTGTGATGCGATGCTGCAAGCTTGTGAGCAAGCGGTGCAAGGTGCAGATGTGTTTATTGCTACAGCAGCAGTCAGTGATTTTCGCTTTGCTGAGGTATCAGAGCAAAAGATGAAGCGTGGTGATATGCAGCAACTCACTGTTCAACTTACTGCCAATACGGATATTGTGGCAAGCATTGCTCATATGGCAAATCGACCAAAAAAAGTCATCGCATTTGCTGCTGAAAGTGAAAAGCATGTGGAATATGCCAAAGCAAAATTGCTGAGAAAAGGTGTGGATGCCATTGTTGCCAATGACGTGAACAATATGGCTTCAGACATCGCTTCTGGCTGGTGGATTTCTGCTTCTGAAAATGAGATAAATGAAGAAATTATCGAAAAATGCGATAAAATGCAATTTTCACAAGAAATTATCAAAAAAGTAATGGAGCTAGCATCATGAATGGTCAAAATGCCAATGTTAAAATTCAAAAACTTCCACATGGTGAAGGTATTGATTTACCCTTTTATGCGACCACGCATGCGGCAGGGGCAGATTTGCGTGCGGCGATTAGCGAAGATGTGGTGATTGAAGCAGGTGAGAAGGCTTTGATTAAAACAGGTTTTGCCATGGCATTACCTGATAATTTTGAAGCGCAAATTCGCCCGCGCTCTGGTTTGGCACTTAAACATGGTATTACTGTACTCAATAGCCCCGGTACCATTGATGCAGATTATCGTGGTGAAATCGGTGTGATTCTTATCAATCATGGCAAAGAAGACTTTCGTGTGCAGCGCGGTGATCGTATTGCGCAAATGATTATTGCACCCTTTGTGCAAGCGGATTTTCAATGTGTGGATACATTGGATGAAACCGAACGTGGTGAAGGTGGATTTGGTAGTTCGGGGAAAAATTGAATATGCCCCTATATGGTGAAGGCTTGGCGAGTTATGATGCCGTGGGTGGTTTGTTAGGGCTGCAACAGCTTGTGAAAGATTTCTATGATGTGATGTGTCGTAATCCTGCTTATGCGGTGATTCGCGATATGCACCCTAAAGATTTGACTGTATCGGAAGATAAACTGGTGTG
>CAYPXU010000154.1:0-3941 GCA_964414875.1 uncultured Zetaproteobacteria bacterium
TCACAACACATGCCGGCAATGCAAGTAGTTTTCGTTGACTTATTATCATACGTATTGTTTTTCTAATTAAGTAATATTCTTTATTTACTTTTTTTTTTATCAGTTGTAATTTTCTCCCATTTTTTTCTCCTCGGAATTACCCCCGCAGAGGGGATTGCCTTTTTTAGGGAAGGAGTCCTTTTCCCTGGTGGGGGGGGGGGGGGGCCAGCGTTTTCATTTTTGTGATCCAAATGGTAATGAGTTTGCTGTATGGTCGGATAAAAATGTGTAGGACAATATTGTGATATTATCCATTTTCCAAATTGATGCATTTGCTGAAAAAATATTTCAAGGGAATCCCACTGAGGTTATACAGCCCGCCATTATTTTTACCTATTACGCCTAAAACAATAACTTACAAAATAGCATTCGCTGTTATTTAGGACTTCCCTCTTTTTTTATTATACTCTCAATATGTTTAATAATTTCTTTTTTGGTTGATGATTTGCGGTAAACCAGAGCAATCGTTCGGTACGGTGCAGGACTCATAAAAGGAATATATTGTATGCCTGATTCGGTGTTGCTGATGGCAATTTCTGGCATCATGGTGATACCTGTTCCAGCTTTGACCATCTGCCGTAGTGTTTCAAGCCCTGTAGCTCGGAAGTCTTGCTCCTCAGCAATATGATGTTGATGACAGACTTCTAAAGCATGATCTCGCAGACAGTGCCCTTCTTCAAGCAGCAATAACCTGTGTTGCGCGAGTTCATCCATGTTTATTTCTGCCGTATTGGCTAAGGGGTGCTGTGGGGAAACTGCCAAGAAAAAATCATCATCAAACAGTGCTTTGATTTCAAGCGAATCACCATGCACAGGCAAAGCAAGCAGTGCGGCATCAATCTCGCCTCTATGAAGTCGCTCCAGCAATTCAGCCGTTTTATCTTCAATCAAAATTAAATGAAGTTCGGGCATAAGTTTCGAGATTTGTGGAACCATATCAGGGAATATATAGGTGGATAGTGTTGGAAAAGCACCAAGTCTAAACTTTCCAGAAAAAGGATTGTGGGCATGTTCAGCAATTTCTTTGATACGTTCAACTTCTTGCAGAATTCTTTCCGCAGACTGGATAATATCTTTGCCTTCTTCGGTAATCATGACCTGTTTGTTATCACGCTCAAATATTTTTACATCCAGAAACTCTTCCATCTTTTTTATTTGTGCGCTTAATGTTGGCTGGCTGACATTGCAATGTTCCGCAGCTTTTGTGAAGTTGCGTAAATCTGCTACAGCTACCAAATATGACATTTCACGTAAGTTCATAAGCACTCCTTTCTAGCACACCATCATAGCTAAAATCTATTGTTACCATACAAAACATCGCTTGTACATAGGTTTTGACTATTGATAAAATTCCAAATGTGGAAAGCGTGTATTTCTTTGTGTGAAAAACACTCATGAAAGCCCCTTCCATAAGAATTATAAATATAAGGAGGATCAATCCCATGAAAACACGAAATCTATTGATGAGTATAGTGGTGGCAAGTTTGTTAACCATACCGTTATCAACAGCAGCTTTTGCTAGCCCTGTTCTCAATCAAGGCGAAGCTAAAACAAATCAATTCTGGTGGCCTGAGAAACTTAATCTTAGTCCACTTCGCGCCCATAATGCTGCGTCCAATCCGTTGGGTGAAAACTTCAACTATGCCAAGGCATTTCAACAGCTTGATCTGCAAGCTGTGAAGAAGGACATCGATACCTTGTTAACCACATCACAAGATTGGTGGCCTGCTGATTATGGTAATTATGGACCATTTTTTATTCGTATGGCTTGGCATAGTGCTGGTACATACCGTGTGCATGATGGGCGTGGTGGTGCGGCAGGTGGTCAACAACGTTTTGAGCCGTTAAACAGTTGGCCTGACAATGGCAACCTTGATAAAGCCAGACGTTTGTTGTGGCCTGTAAAACAAAAGTATGGCGAGCAGATTTCATGGGCTGACTTGATGATTTTAGCGGGAAATGTCGCTATGGAAAATATGGGTTTTAAAACCCTAGGTTTTGCTGGTGGTCGCAAAGATGATTGGGAGCCTGATTTGATATATTGGGGTTCTGAAACAAAATTCTTAGAACACAACCGTCGCAATAAAGATGGTGAGTTGGAAAAACCACTTGCGGCTGTGCAAATGGGTTTAATTTATGTAAACCCAGAAGGTCCAAATGGTAATCCTGATCCTTTGGCTGCGGCACAAGATATTCGTGAATCCTTTGGGCGTATGGCGATGAATGATGAAGAAATCGTAGCTTTGATTGCAGGTGGTCATACCTTTGGTAAAGCGCATGGTGCGCATAAACCATCCAAATGTGTGGGTGTTGAACCGGCTGCTGCTGCGATTGAGAAGCAAGGCTTTGGTTGGGAAAACAAATGTGCTAAAGGCAATGCTGAAGATACTGTAACCAGTGGCTTGGAAGGTGCTTGGACTTCTTCTCCAACGGAATGGACAACCATGTATTTGGATAACTTATTCCACTTTGATTGGAAAAAAACCAGAAGCCCTGCTGGTGCATTGCAATGGGTTCCAACGGATAAATATTCTGCGAAAACCGTGCCTGATGCACATGTGGATGGTAAGTTTCATACGCCTATTATGTTTACCACAGACTTGGCATTGAAATTTGACCCTAGCTTTAAAGTGATTGCCAAACGTTTCCAAACTCACCCAGAAGCGTTTGAACATGCCTTTGCCAGTGCTTGGTTTAAGCTAACCCACAGAGATATGGGGCCACGTACACGTTATGTCGGTGCTGATGTACCGAGTGAAACGATGATTTGGCAGGATCCGATTCCGAGTGTTGATTACAAGTTGATTGATGCGGGTGATATTAAATCGCTTAAACAACAAATCCTTCAATCAGGATTAACTGTGCCAGAGCTTGTGCGTACGGCTTGGGCATCGGCAGCTAGCTTTCGTGGTAGCGATGAACGTGGTGGTGCCAATGGTGCGCGTTTAAGCCTTGAGCCGCAAAAGAATTGGGCGGTAAACAATCCTAAAGAATTGGCAAAAGTGCTTAAAGTGTTGAAAAACATTCAACAAGACTTTAACAGCTCATTTTTTAGCAATTCCAAAGTATCATTGGCAGATGTAATTGTGCTTGGTGGTGCTGCGGCAATTGAAAAAGCAGCCAAAGATGCGGGTATGACTATTCAAGTGCCATTTATAGCAGGTCGTGCGGATGCAACACAGGCACAAACAGATGTGAAGTCTTTTGCAGTGCTTGAGCCTACTGCTGATGGGTTCCGCAATTACTATAATGCGGATAGTTACCGCGCTCCTGTGGAAATGCTGGTTGATAAGGCGAGCTTGTTAAACCTTAGTGTGCCTGAAATGACTGTGTTGGTGGGTGGTATGCGCGTGCTTGATGCGAATACGGGTCACGCTAAATATGGTGTATTGACAGATAAACCAGCAATATTAAGCAATGATTTCTTTGTTAATTTGCTTGATATGTCTACCCAATGGAGGAAATCAGGCAGTGTTGAAGGTGTTTATGAGGGTTATGACAGAAAAACAGGTCAACTTAAATGGACGGCAACATCGGTTGATTTGATTTTTGGCTCAAACTCAGAACTAAGAGCTGTCGCCGAAGTATATGCTTTTGATAATTCCAAAGAGAAGTTTGTACAGGATTTTATCAAAGCATGGACAAAAGTGATGAATCTTGATCGGTAGAGGTAAGCTTTAGTATTTCATTGAAGACCATGCAGTGTATCGCACACTGCATGGTCTTTTCATTTGTAGATAAACGCTGATTATTATCTCGAACCTATTTACCCAAGAAAATTATATGTTTACTGCCACGTTTACCATGCGCACGGCATGCTATTTCTTGAATCAATAGGGTTATAAACTGTAACTATTCAGCTCACCCCTGATTTTCCCAATGCTTGCGTTAAGAAAGCCTCA
>CAYPXU010000155.1:0-3931 GCA_964414875.1 uncultured Zetaproteobacteria bacterium
AATGGCTTTTTTCGACCACATGCCTGTGTTGATATAATCAGCGCTGGTTTTCTCAGCCAATAGATTCAATGGAATCATAGCAAATTGTAGCGATGCACCACCTTGAAGAAAAAGCACTTTGTAGTTATCAGGAATCGCCATAATGTCACGCAAATCTTGTTCCGCTTTACCCGCAATAGACATATACTCTTTACCACGATGGCTCATTTCCATGACCGACATGCCCGAACCATGCCAATCCAACATTTCCTGCTGCGCGCGCTTGATAACAGCAGTCGGCAACATGGCTGGTCCTGCACTGAAATTAAACTTTCTTGTCATGGTATGTACCCTCTATTTTAATACGTTCTAGCTTGACGCAGCTGGTCTGGCTCGTTCAGCAATAATAATTAACACACTTTGCACCAACGCAGCCATAGGAATCGCAATAAATACACCTAAAATCCCCCATAAACTGCCAAAAAACAACACTGCCACAATAATGGCAATCGGATGCAAGTTCACAACCTCAGAAAATAACCAAGGAATCACCACATTAGCATCAATTAATTGGATAACGGCATAAGCAAGCACCGCATACACAGTCATATCTGCTGTTCCCCATTGAAAAAAAGATAATAATAATACGGGCAAAGCCACAACAGCAGCCCCCACAAAAGGAATCCAAACAGAAATACCCGTCAATACACCCAGTAGCAAAGCATATTCATGACCCATCATCAAATAGATCAGCCACATAACAAAGCCCACCATAAACGATTCCCAAAAACGACCGCGTATATAATTGCCAATTTGCATATCCAGTTCACGCCACACACGCCCCAATAAAAAACGCTCCTGTGGCAAAAAACCTTTTCCCCAAACAAGAATCTTATCCTTATCTTTCAATAAGAAAAACACCAATACTGGTACCAACACCGCATAGACTAAAAGGGCAATAAGGTTGGGAATCGATGACAACGACATCGAAACAACTGCCCCACCCCATTCTTGAGCTTTTGTTGATACACTGGCAATCATTTGTTGCAAATGTTCTGGGTTAATCCAATCGGCATAATTGGTCTGCATTTCATGTAAAAATGTACGCAATGATATGACATATTGAGGAATATGTTGTACCACACGCATAATTTGTTCGGTTAAAAGCGGTAATACAGCAAGCATGGTGAATAGCACCATCAATAATGCGCCAAGACAGACTAAAATCACCGCCAACACACGTGGCACACGCAAACGTACCAATAATTGTACTATACCATCCAACACATACGCCAAAGCAATCGCAAATAACACGGGAGCCAATACATCACCCAGCAACCATACCAAGGTAAAAATACCAAGCAACGAAGCCAACAACATCATAAGCTGGGTATCAGCCATGCGTTGATTGAGCCAGTCGGTAACTTTACTCATGTTTAGCATCATCTTTATAAGCTTTACCACCCAAAGCGACAAGCAAGGCAGCCATCAGCGATGCCAATAAATGGCACACAGCACTTATGCCATGATACATACCAAACTGCATACGCTGCGGATCATCTTTTGCCAAAGCATCAATGGCACCCACACTATCTTTTATATCTTGTATCAGAGGGGAAATGCCAAATTCATTGATAGAAATCAATAAAACAATAAGCAACAACAATATCCAGTTCAAGCGCCCAGCCGTATGTGAACGCATCCAAAAAGATGCTACAGCCACGCCTAAAAACAACACACCAATATTCACCATATGAAAGATGTGTCCAGCCAGCATGCCTGCCTGCATCGAGCTATCCGCTTTGGTGAAGAGTATGGGTGTCACCACATAACCCGACACAACGAGTAAGCCAAGCATCATTGCCAAACAGAGCCTAATAGCTCCCATGCGGATACAGGCAGCATTCATAGCCATTATGAGTACGAAACACTCACAATTTCATATTCACGTTCGCCACCTGGGGCTCGCACAATGGCTTCATCGCCCTCTTCTTTACCAATCAATGCACGTGCAATCGGAGATGTGATAGAAATTTTTCCTTGAGCTAAATCAGCTTCATCTTCACCCACAATCTGATAAGCCACGGATTTTTCAGTTTCAGCATCAATCAGCTTAACCTTGGCACCAAACACAATTTTATCGGTATTCATGGCTGAAGGATCAATCACCTCTGCTCTGGCTAACTTATCTTCCAGCATATTGATACGTGCTTCATTCATACCCTGCTCTTCTTTAGCCGCATGATATTCCGCATTTTCAGATAGATCGCCATGCGCACGCGCTTCTTCAATAGCTGAAATAATCTGATGTTTTTTGACACCTTTGATATAAGCTAATTCTTCGCGCAATTTTTCTGCGCCTTCTTTGGTCATTGGGACACGCTGCATATTATGCCTCACCTTTATGATAATCTTGAATACTCTTTACTGCGGTCACATCATCATGGCTTACCATGGATTCTGCCGCTGCCAAACCGCCTGCCATGGTTGTAAAATATACAATACCACGATCCAATGCAGCCTGGCGAATGGATTTTGAATCAGCAATAGAGCGTTCACCTTCTGTTGTATTGACAATAAAATTAATCTCATCGGACAATAGTTTATCCACAATATGCGGACGTACACCATCAATCACTTTGGCAACCTTGGTACAAGCTACACCCGCTTCTGCCAAGGTATTGCTTGTGCCTTCTGTTGCCAGCACTTCAAAACCAGCATCTACCAACATTTTAGACAGCTCTACAACACGATTTTTATCTGCTTCACGAACAGAAACAAAAGCCCGTCCTGAATCTGGTAAACATGAACCGCTGCCCAACTGTGCTTTGGCAAACGCTGCTGGGAATGTCTTGGCAATACCCATTACTTCACCTGTTGATTTCATTTCAGGGCTTAACAATGGATCAACACCACGAAACTTCACAAATGGGAATACCGCTTCTTTGACTGCGCGGAATGTGGATGGCTGTTTTATCTCATGCAAGTCCAAATCATCCAAACTTTGACCTGACATAATACGCGCTGCCATTTTCGCCAATGGTATACCCGTAGCTTTAGAAACAAATGGCACAGTACGCGATGCACGAGGATTCACTTCAAGCACGTAAAGCGTTTCACCCTGTAAAGCAAACTGAATATTCATCAAACCAGATACATTCAATGCCATACCCAAAGCTTTGGTTTGACGTATGACCTCTTCTATAATTGCATCAGAAATAGAATGAGGAGGCAAGCAACATGATGAGTCACCCGAATGCACACCCGCTTCTTCAATATGCTCCATAATGCCACCAATCACCACACGCTTGCCATCACAAAGTGCATCCACATCCAATTCAATGGCTTGGTTCAAGAATCTATCCAACAATACAGGGTGATCAGGCGAAGCTTGCACCGCTTCATTCATATAACGTAACAAGCCTTTTTCATCGTGTACAATCTGCATGGCACGACCACCCAATACATATGAAGGTCGTACAACCACGGGATAGCCTACTTCTTTGGCAACATTGATTGCTTCTTCAGTTGAACGTGCCGTACCATTTTCTGGCTGTAACAACTTCAAATCATGCAACAGCTTCTGAAAACGCTCCCTATCTTCTGCCAAGTCAATCATATCAGGGCTAGTGCCAATAATCGGAACGCCTGCCGCCTGCAATGATTCAGCTAGCTTGAGCGGTGTCTGACCACCAAACTGTACAATCACGCCTGTTGGTTTCTCAACATCAACAATCGCCATCACATCTTCAAATGTTAGCGGCTCAAAATATAATCTATCAGAGGTATCATAATCGGTTGAAACCGTTTCAGGGTTACAATTGACCATGATGGTTTCAAAACCATCTTCGGATAAGGCAAATGCCGCATGCACACAGCAATAATCAAACTCAATGCCTTGCCCAATACGGTTCGGACCACCACCAAGCACCATGATTTTCTTTTTATCCGT
>CAYPXU010000156.1:0-3907 GCA_964414875.1 uncultured Zetaproteobacteria bacterium
GATTGCAGAAAATCAATCGGACACAGCTTGTTTTGATAATGCTTTGGAATTGTTATTGATGGGTGGTTATTCTTTAACCCACGCTGCCATGTTATTGATTCCAGAAGCATGGTCTGGCAATAATTTAATGGATGAAAAGCGCAAAGCATTTTACGAGCATCATGCGGCATTGATGGAGCCTTGGGATGGCCCTGCGGCGGTTGCATTTACCGATGGCCGTCAAATTGGCGCAACCTTGGACAGGAATGGTTTGCGTCCTGCCCGTTATTTGGTCACCGATGATGATTTGGTGGTCATGGCATCGGAAATGGGTGTTTTGGATATTCCAGAAGAAAAAATCATCAAAAAATGGCGTTTGCAACCTGGTAAGATGTTCTTAATTGATTTAGAAAAAGGTCAAATTATTGATGATGAAAGCATTAAAAATGAGCTTGCCAACGAAAAAGACTACGCCAAAATATTAGCTGAAACACAGATACAAATTGAAGATTTAGAAGCCGATGTTGAAGTACAACAACCAGATCATGCCACCCTGCTTAATAAACAACAGGCATTTGGTTATACCCAAGAAAACTTAAAATTCTTGATGGCTCCCATGGCGATTACAGGTCAGGAAGCTACAGGCTCCATGGGTAATGATTCACCGCATGCTGTGTTATCGAATCGTGCAAAACCCTTATATAATTACTTCCGTCAATTATTCGCACAGGTAACCAACCCGCCAATTGATCCGATCCGTGAAGAAATGGTCATGAGCTTAACTTCATTGATTGGTCCGAATCCAAACTTACTTGGCTTGGATGATGAAGAGCACAACTTACGCTTGGAAGTACATCAGCCAATCCTGACCAATAAAGATTTAGAAAAACTACGTTATATTCATAAGACCACCGATGATGGTTTCCGCACCAAGACACTATCCATGTGTTATAGCATTCAGGCAGGCGCATCTGGCATGGAAGCTGCGATTAATCGTTTGTGCCGTGAAGCCGAGCGTGCAGTTGAACAACATTATAATATCGTCATTCTTTCAGATCGTGATTTGGATGAGCATCACATTCCTATCCCTGCCCTATTGGCGACCTCAGCGGTACACCAGCATTTGATTCGTAAAGGTCTTCGTGTGGAGACTGGTTTGGTTGTTGAAACGGGGTCAGCCCGCGAAATTCAGCATTTTGCAACCTTGGCAGGCTTTGGTGCCGAAGCAATTAACCCATATTTGGCGTTTGAAACATTGATGGACATGCATGCATGTGGTCAGTTACCTGCTGATTTGGATGTGGCAGATATTGAACCGCGCTTTATCAAAGCGATTGGTAAGGGCTTGCATAAAGTGATGTCAAAAATGGGTATTTCAACCTATCAATCCTATTGCGGCGCACAGATTTTTGAAGCCTTTGGTCTTTCTTCTGAATTTATTGAGAAATATTTCACAGGTACACCGACTCAAATTGAGGGTGTAGGCATTAAAGAAATATCAGAAGAAGCCGTGATGCGTCATTGCTTGGCATATGGTAATTCTGAAGTGCATAAAAACGCTTTGGATGCTGGCGGTGAATATGCTTGGCGTGTGCGTGGTGAAGAACATTTGCTTGGTCCAGACAGCATTGCCAAACTACAACACGCTGTACGCACGGATAACTATGATCTTTATAAAGAATTTGCAGATCATATTAATAATCCGAAAGACCGTTTGGTTACGCTGCGTGGCTTGTTTAAATTTAATGATGGCAAGAGCATTTCCATTGATGACGTAGAGCCTGCAACGAATATCGTCAAACGTTTTGCCACAGGCGCGATGTCTTTTGGTTCTATTTCACATGAAGCACATAGCACATTGGCGATTGCCATGAACCGTTTGGGTGGTAAATCCAACACAGGCGAGGGTGGTGAAGAAGTGTCTCGCTTTACCCCATTGCCGAATGGCGATTCTATGCGTTCAGCCATTAAACAAGTTGCATCAGGTCGTTTTGGTGTAACTGCTGAATATTTAGCCAATGCCGATCAGATTCAAATTAAAATGGCACAAGGTGCAAAACCTGGTGAAGGTGGACAATTGCCAGGGCATAAAGTGGATCAACGTATTGGTAAAGTACGCCACTCCACACCGGGTGTGGGTTTAATATCCCCACCTCCCCATCATGATATTTATTCCATTGAAGATTTGGCACAATTGATTTTCGACCTTAAAAACACCAATACCGATGCTGATATTTCTGTGAAACTGGTATCAGAAATCGGCGTGGGCACGGTTGCCGCAGGTGTGGTGAAAGCCCATGCCGATCATGTGGTGATTGCAGGGCATGATGGCGGCACAGGGGCTTCCCCAATCACCTCCATTAAATATGCAGGCAGCTGCTGGGAAGTTGGTTTGGCTGAAACACAGCAGACGCTATTGCTGAACCGTTTGCGCAGTCGCACACGTTTACAAGCCGATGGTCAGATGCGTACAGGTCGTGATGTGGTGATTGCTGCATTGCTTGGCGCAGATGAAGTAGCCTTTGGCACCATTGCTTTGATTGCTGAGGGTTGCATTATGATGCGCAAGTGTCATTTAAACACTTGCCCTGTTGGCGTTGCCACACAAGATCCAGAGTTGCGTAAGAAGTTTGTTGGTAAACCTGAAGATGTGGTCAATTATTTCATGTATGTTGCACAAGAAACCCGTGAAATCATGGCAGAGCTTGGATTTAAGACGTTTGATGAAATGATTGGTCGTGTCGATATGCTTGATACCGATGATGCGATGCGCCATTGGAAATCGCAGGGCATTGATTTAACGCCAATCTTCCATCAAGTTGAAAGCGAAGGTACAAAACATCACAGCCAAGCCCAAGATCATGGTTTGGATGCCTTGATTGATAATAAGTTGATTGCCCAAGCTGCTTCGGCACTTGAAAGCAAAACACCTGTGGTCATTGAAACACCCATTTGCAATGTCGATCGTAGTTTCGGTACGATGTTATCTGGCAAAGTTGCCAAGAAATATGGTCATCAAGGCTTGCCAGAAGATTGCATCGCCATCAAAGCTACGGGCACAGCAGGTCAATCGCTCGGTGCATGGTTGGCACGCGGCATAAGTATTGATTTGGTTGGTATCGGCAATGATTATGTTGGTAAAGGTCTATCTGGTGGTCGTATCAGTATTCGCCCACCAAAAGAAACGCCGATTAAAGCCGAAGAAAATAGCATTGTCGGCAATACCGTATTATTTGGTGCGGTTGATGGTGAAGCATATTTTAATGGTATTGCAGGCGAGCGTTTTGCAGTACGCAACTCAGGCGCAGTGGCTGTTGTTGAAGGCGTAGGTGATCATGGTTGTGAATACATGACAGGTGGCACCATTGCGATTCTTGGTGAAACAGGTCGTAACTTTGCTGCGGGCATGTCTGGCGGCATGGCATATGTCTTTGATGAAGCTGGTGATTTTGAAAGTCATTGTAATATGGCGCAAGTTGCTCTTGAGCCTGTACTTTCAGAAGATGAAGCACTTGAAGCGCTGGATCATCAAGGTGGTGATTTAGAAACCATGGGACGTGTGGATATTCGCCATAGCATCAGCCAAAATGATGAAAAAATCTTACATCAAATGATTACACGTCATGTTCATTACACAAATTCCGCGAAGGGTCGCAGCATTTTGGAAAATTGGGATGCTTCACTCAGTAAATTCGTGAAGATCATGCCAGTTGATTATAAACGTGCCTTGGCAGAGAGAGAAGCCGAGAAGAAAGTTGAAGCAAACAAGGAGTCTACTCATGGGTAAGGCGACAGGATTCAAAGAATTTGACCGTGAAAACCTAAGTTATGCACCTGTTGCAGAACGCGTCGCGCACTTTAAAGAGTTTTATAAACTTCCTGAAGATATGAGCACACAAGGTGCGCGCTGCATGGATTGCGGCATTCC
>CAYPXU010000157.1:0-3866 GCA_964414875.1 uncultured Zetaproteobacteria bacterium
CTGTTGAAGAAATCGTTAAAGGCATCAAATCAGGCGTTCGTAAAGTAAACATCGATACTGATTTGCGCATGGCTTCTACTGGTGCAGTTCGTAAGCACTTGAAAGAAAACCCATCAAACTTTGACCCACGTAAATTCTACAAAGCAGCCAAAGATGCTATGAAAGACATCTGTAAAGCGCGTTTTGAAGCATTTGGCTCTGCTGGACAAGCTTCTAAGATCACAGTTCGTTCTTTGGAAAGCATGATTAGCTACTACAAGTAAGAAAAGTTTATACTTTTGTGAAAAGGCGACCATTTGGTCGCCTTTTTTCGTTCTGGACTTCCATAAAGCCTCTACACAAGAAGCACTTTTGCATTTGTCGAATTGCCTAATATTCGTTATCATGCAGCTCCTATCTAGGAGGATTACTCATTTTGTTCAAACGTATTCTGATTGCCAACCGTGGCGAGTGCGCCATTCGTGTGATTCGTGCCTGTAATGAATTAGGCATTGAGTCTGTTGCTATCTATTCCGAACCCGATAGCCATGCGTTGCATGTAAAAAAAGCGGATCAAGCCATTCTTATTGGTCCTGACCCTGTTAAAAGTTATCTAAACATCCATCGTATTGTTGATATTGCTATTAAAACTGGCTGTGATGCGATTCATCCTGGTTATGGTTTTTTATCAGAGAACTCCGAATTCGCACAAGCTATTTTGGATGCTGGTATTACCTATATTGGCCCTGATCCTGATGCTATTGAAAATATGGGCAGTAAAACCAATGCCCGTACTGCCATGCTAGCTGCCAATATCCCTTGTATTCCAGGTACGGAAGCATCACTTGTCAGTGTCGAAGAAGCTGTTGAAACTGCCCAGAAGATGGGTTATCCCGTTATGCTAAAGGCTTCTGCTGGTGGTGGCGGTCGTGGTATTCGCCGTTGCGATTCTGATGAAGAAGTTGTTGAAAACTATGACCTTACGACACGTGAAGCCACAGCTGCTTTTGGCAATGGCGAATTATTCATGGAAAAATGTATTGTCGAGCCACGCCATATTGAATTTCAAATTCTGGCAGATTCACATGGTAACTGTGTACATTTGTATGAACGTGATTGCTCTATTCAACGCCGCAACCAAAAGCTCATTGAAATTGCACCTTCCAACTACATTGATGATGATTTGCGACAACGCATGGGTAAAACTGCGGTACAAGCCGCTCAAGCAGTCGGTTATGTTAATGCAGGCACGGTAGAATTCTTAGTCGACAAAAATCATGATTTTTATTTCATGGAAATGAACACACGTTTACAGGTAGAGCATACGATTACCGAAGCAATTACAGGCGTGGATATTGTTGCTGCACAAATCTCCATCGCGGCAGGCAACCCGCTACCCTTCAAACAAGAAGATATTACCATTCGTGGTCATGCTGTTGAATTTCGTATTAATGCCGAAGATCCACAAAATGGCTTCTTCCCTACACCTGGTCGCATCACCCGTTACCACTCACCTGGAGGCCCTGGTGTTCGTGTTGATGGCTGTGTTTACCCAGGTTATGAAATCCCACCGCATTATGACTCCATGTGTGCTAAATTAACCCTTTGGGGACCAACATGGAAGCACACTGTGATGCGCTGCCAGCGAGCACTAAAAGAGTATGATATCCGTGGTGTAAAAACCACCCTGCCTTTTTATCGTCATATTGCTGCTTCCGAAGTGTTTCTCGGTGGGCAGTTTGATACGGGTTTCTTGGAAAATTACTCTGAATTACTTGACTATAAACCCTTTGAAGCTCGCGAAGATATTGCTGTAGCAGTCGCCATTGCTATTGCTGCACACGCTGGTTTATAACCATATGAAAACGGTCAATAACATCCTGTTATTCTCCTCACACATGTGCACAAAAACATGGTTTTATGCACACTCACGGCATATACCGTTGGCACATCCATGTGCCAAAACAAGCTCATTGCTGAAAGGACTTTAAAATGACTCAAAAGAAAAAACTCGCCATTACTGAACTTGCCCTACGGGACGGTCACCAATCTCTACTGGCAACACGCATGCGCTTGGACGATATGTTGCCCATTTGCGAGAAGCTAGATGCTATTGGCTATTGGTCTATTGAAGCTTGGGGCGGTGCCACCTTTGATACCTGCTTGCGTTATTTAAAAGAAGATCCTTGGATTCGTTTACGCGAGCTTAAAAAAGCCCTGCCAAACACCCCTATTCAAATGCTTTTACGCGGTCAAAATCTATTGGGTTATCGTCATTATGCTGATGATGTAGTGCGTAAATTTGTAGATATGGCAGCAGCCAATGGCGTAGATGCTTTCCGTACCTTTGATGCTATGAATGATATTCGCAATGTGCGCACAGCCATCACTCAGATAAAAGCCAATGGTAAAGCGGCAGAGGGCACTATTTGTTATACAACTAGCCCTGTACATACCTTGGAATACTTTATCGATCTTGCCAAATCTTTTGAAGATATGGGCTGTGATACCTTAGCAATCAAGGATATGGCTGGTTTGTTGACCCCGACAGCTACACGCGAACTTATCACAGAATTAAAAAAATCAATCAATATCCCATTACATTTGCACTGCCACTCAACATCAGGTGTTGCTGAAATGGTACAGTGGGAAGCTGTACATGCTGGCTGTGATATTATTGACACTGCTATCTCACCACTTGCAGGTGGCACATCTCACCCCGCTACGGAATCCATGGTTGCTGCTTTTGCTGGAACCGAATTTGATACAGGTTTAAATCTCGAAGCTTTGCAAGATGTTGCTGCATATTTCCGTGAAGTTCGCAAGAAATATGCACGTTTTGAATCCGATGTTACAGGTGTTGATACCCGTGTATTTATCAATCAAATCCCAGGTGGCATGATTTCAAATTTGGCACACCAACTTAAAGAACAAGATGCTTTGGATAAAATGGATCAGGTATTGGAAGAAATTCCACGCGTTCGTAAAGATTTTGGTTACCCATCCTTGGTTACCCCAACCAGCCAAATTGTTGGTACACAAGCCGTATTGAATGTCGTATCTGGTAAAAAATACAAAGTTATTACCAATGAAACCAAGGGCTATTTAAAAGGTATGTATGGTAAAGCCTTGGGTGAAGTTAATGCCGATGTACGCAAGCTTGCGCTCGGCGATGAAGAGCCAATTACCGTGCGCCCTGCTGATTTAATCCCTGATGAATTGGACGCATTAACCCGTGAAATCGGTGATAAAGCCAAGTCTGTTGAAGATGTTCTTTCATACGCCATGTTCCCAGCCATCGCTTTGGAATTCTTTGCAGAACGTGAATCAGGCGAATTCAAGCCAGAGCCATTGGAAGCAGTCGCTGAAGCAACAGAAGCTCATGCCAGCACACCATCTTTGGCTCCCACTGAATTCAATATCACCATTCATGGTGAAGAATATCATATTAAAATTGATGGTTCTGGACATAAAAGTGAAGAAATTCGTCCATTCTTTGTCAGAGTTGATAATATATTGGAAGAAGTCTTTGTTGAGACGCTTACCGAAGTGGTGCCAACAGCCGATGGTCAGATTGATGCCAAACGTGCGTCAAAAGGCTCAAAACGTCCAAAAGCAACCAAAGACAGTGATGTTACATCTCCTATGCCAGGGCGCATTGTCGCCATCAACGTTGCAGTTGGTGATGAGGTGACAGCGGGTGATACTGTATTAACAGTTGAGGCAATGAAGATGGAAAATCCAGTACATGCACCTGAATCAGGTACTGTCAAAGCCATTTATGTAGCTGAGGGTGACACGGTTAATCCAGATGAATGCCTTATTGAGATGGAATAAGCCACAACCAATCCTGTTATCATTGCCCCTTGATGCCCTGCTATTCAAAG
>CAYPXU010000158.1:0-3822 GCA_964414875.1 uncultured Zetaproteobacteria bacterium
ACTTCCATCCACCGATGAAATCGCCGACTCTGTCACAGGAATACCTGCCAAACCGGGTGAGTAACACGCAATTTCCTTATTCTTCGCCATAATTTCCAATCTCCCACATAGATACCATCATACAATAAATGCGCGCGGATTTTAACATAAAGCTATGTCACGTGCGCTATTTTTATGAAACATCCATGCAAACAGTCGTAAATTCAGGGCTATTTAGAGCTTACTCAGAAACTCGTTTTCACATTTTTTTTACCGCAGAGAAAGCAAAGTATAGTCCCTGTTCTAGCTGCGCCGTAACGTCAGTTATCAAAAGGAAGAGCGCAGTAACACGCGCCCTTTTGAAAGCTGTAGGTGGAGGAAACAAGCAGGTTGCTAGGGTGCCCTTCTTTGGTTCTTTCTTGAGCATACAAGAAAGAATAAAGCGTTTACTGCAAGTTCTTAGCTTCGTGCACCTCTATAAGCCTGCACTCAATGAAAGTATAACAGTGCTTTTTTTGTTAAAATATATGAGTTTTTTAGTTTCTGAGTAGAGCCTGTTTATTTCATATTAATATAATTGTCCGCACCCCATACATTGCCAGCCTCTGGGCGCATAACCTGCTCCCCTGATGACAATCGGACATGTTTCAATATTGCTCCGATCAACCATGGCCGTTGAAGCATAAAGGGTTCAAAGCCATGGCGCGGTAAACGCAATAAATGACAAGATGTGCCAGATAACACCTTATAAGCAGCATGATGCCCACGTAACAAACCGCCAAGATGAAAGAAATCACCTGGCTGCACACTACCAAGCAAACGTTCTTCTTCTTGACTGCAATCCAGTAAAAGCAAAACCCCACTCTGTACCATATAGGCATGCGGATGATCTTCACCTTGCTCCATCAGCGTTTGACCCGCCCTTGTCACCGTGTTTTCAAACACCGTCGTTAAACGTTTGCGATCAGGTTCATTGAATAATTTAAATACTTGATGCCGTGATAGCACATGTGCAACCAACCGATGGCGGAATAAATATTCCATCATTTCATACAACGACTCATCTTCCTCTAACAAGGCTCGAATGCTTTCATACGATAATTCAATTATTTCAACATCTGTTGCACAACATAATGTTGCAGCCCTTCGCATACCTGTAAAATATGCCAACTCACCCATCAAACATGGGCGATTCTCTGCTCCTTCTAACTTGGAGGTTATTTGATGAGGCAAAATTGCATCGATTGTACCTTTTTGCAATAGCCACATATGTCCAGCAGGCTCATCTTGATGGCACAACACATCCCCAGGCAACAATGAACGTTTGTAACCATGCTCAAACAAACGTGTTATAAACTTGGCTTCCGCAGCATCACGATTCGGATCAATAACAGAGTTATCCTCTGATTCCCCTACATCAGCCATCAACTCACGTAGGCGCGTCATACTCTCTTCCGCCAAATCTTGTTCGCCAACCAAGCTCGGACGACTAACACTACTGCCTATTAATGCCTTATAAGCCTGCAAAGCCTCAGTATAATCACCCGTTCGCTCGCAAGAATAAGCATAACTCAACTGCACATCTGTATCATGGCGCCATGTCGAAGATTGCCATAATTCTGAATACAACCTGCGTGCCGTCTGAAAATCGCCCTTGGCTGCGGCATCACGCGCCCGTTGAAATATTTTTTGAAAGTCCTGCATGACTACCTCCGAAAAATCATCATCTCCTAGGGAAGCACTGATCAGCTCAATGAATGTCGCCTTGGATCTGGAAATTCTAAATCTCATATCCAGAATTAATCAGCACTTCCCTAGTTTAGACGATTCTACGCAATTCGATATGCCGGTTACTCTTCCATAAATAATCATCTTTAGGATGCATCACTTGCAAATGCACGGGGCGGCGGCAGTAACGTACTACAGCCTGGATAATCCATGCTCGGCGTAATGAAAAAAGCTCAAATGCCTTGCGGGATAAATGTAACAAACGTACAGGGGTCGCCGCAACGATACGGTATGGGCTTTGATAACCATGCAGCAAACCACCCATATGTATCATATCCCCTGGTACAACACTGCTTAGTAAATTACCATTTCCGTCATCAAGTTCATCATCAATCGGGCTATCAGCATCATGCAAAAAGAACAAACAGCCCATTTGCAATAAATAAGCCCCATCATGCTCCTCTTTGGCCTCAATTAAGCATTGACCAGGCTCCAACTCCACAACTTCCAAAGACTGACTCAAACGCAGTCGATCCACATCGTTCACACGCTCAAAAATTGCATGTTGCGCAAGCACAGGATCCACCCAGTGCTTGCGCAACAGCCGCTCCATTCCAGCTTGAAAAGCCAAGTCTTTACAAGCTCTGATGCTCTTAGATGGAATCGCGCACAAACGACACGAACCTTCGGCATACACTGAGGCATAACGACGTTGCTCGGTAAACAGACCCAGCTCACCAACCAATACAAATTCGCCCTCTTGAGCGCACAACTTATCAGGTTCATCTTCCGTATAGTCTGGCATATGTACCGTTAATGTACCTAGAAGCAATAACCACAAAGTATCAGGCATATCACCCGCTTTACACAATATATCATCTGGCAGGAGCTCAATTTCTTGCCCCATCGCCTGTAATGCGTCCATCAGTTGCACCTTATCCAAAGCCACAATTTCTTGAACAACTTCTTGAACAACTTCTAGCTCTTCTTCAGCATCTACAGGCTTAAAAAGCGCATCCACAGATTTCTGCAAGGCTTCAGCAGCTCCTAGCTCTCCATCGTCTTTATATTGTTCAATGACACCTTGGTATAAAGTGCTCGCTTCATCTATTTGTCCCAAATGCTCATAGCACCAAGCTAAACGTAATTGAATATCCAAATTACCCTTCATGACATCACTATCAAGTAGCCGTTGGTACAGGCTGCAAGCTTCTTCGTATTGCTCTTTATTGGCGGCTTTACGCGCTTGCCGCATCAATACATGTACGTTCAAGCCCCTTCTCCCAATGGATGCACTGCATCAACCCATTGATGCAAGCGTACACGACTCACATGTGTATAAATTTCCGTCGTTGTGATATTTGCATGCCCCAACATCATTTGTACGCTACGCAAATCAGCGCCGTGATTCAATAAATGTGTTGCAAATGCATGCCTTAACACATGCGGTGATGGCAAAGGTTTCAGGCCAATTTCTTCTGCATACTTTCGCATACGCAGCCAAAAATTCTGACGACTCATCGCCTTGCCTGCACGCCCTGGAAATACAAAGGCATTGGCGGCATGGGATCGTTGCTGCAACCATTGCGATAACCATGAGCCAGCCTCTTCACCAAAAGGAATCAGCCGCTCTTTATCACCTTTCCCCACGACTCGTAGAACACCCGCTTGCATATCCAAGCAGCCTAATTTCAAGCCCACCAATTCAGAAACCCGCATACCCGTGGCATACATTAATTCCAACATACAGCGGTCACGCAAACCATGCATGCTATCCACATCAGGCGCTTGCAATAGCCTATCCACATCATCTTCGGACATATTCTTGGGCAGACTTCGCCCACGCCGTTGTTTGGGAAGATTACGTACGGGGTTATCCTCTCGCATATCTTCTTGTTGTAAAAAACTATACCATGTCGATAACGCACTACGTTTACGTTGAATGCTACTGGCACGCAAACCGCGCTTCATAAGCGAGCCTAAATACAACGTCAGCTCTTCTGATTGTGCATCAAACAACGTACTTTGTGATGTGCGCAAAAACTCATGTGTATCCATCAAATCACTGCGATAAGCAGCCAGTGTCTGGCGCGACCAGTTGCGCAACATCGCCAA
>CAYPXU010000159.1:0-3793 GCA_964414875.1 uncultured Zetaproteobacteria bacterium
CCGCCATTTAAGCGACGGCGTTGTGGCTCCAATGAAAGCTCTGGATTATAAGCATACGAGCTTTGTTCTGTTAGATTTCCTCTAGCAGATTCAATGTTTTTCTCAGCCATTTGCAACATCGGATGTTGCTTAGCGACTGTCTTCATAGCTTGCTGCAACGTATCTGCATAACTATAGAATGGATGAATGCAAAACAGCATTCCAATCATAAAAAATCGTGTGCGCACAGTTTCCCCCTGTGATATTAGAATAAATGTGTGGGGAAGCTAATTTTAATCAATACACTTTCATTTCATAAAAGAACCTAATTATCAGGCTTTATGAAAAGCAAAGGCATAAAAATTAGCTGTGCAAAGTTTGGGGAGGGTGTTCGATTAAATGCTGAACTTCAAAAAGGTTCAATGACAACAATAAGTTCGCTGCTGTAGCATAGTTATCAGACTCACTCTGATTATAAGTAGGTGGCGATAAAAAAACATGTGCCGCATGGGCTGCACAGGTTGAATCCACAGGCGCTGCATCTGAACTATGATTGCTTGATTGTGTCGCTTCAAGATGGGCAGGAGCATCTGCAGCATGACATACATCAATACCCGCACCACATACAAACATACTCATTTGCAGTGATATAATTGCAATCCAAGCCATATAACGCATGCTACAAACGATAACCATGAATCGTCTTATAGCAAGCTTAATCGGTGATCCATTAGCCATGGATGCCCGATAAAAACCTCGGGAATGACTCGTTCTCCTTCACACCTTGCAATAAGCATGCCTTATTCTGTTTCAAAATAACAACTTACATTCATGCTAAGTCATGATTTCTATTTTAATGCCACTGCCCTGCTTATAGGGTAATCTCCCAATCTTGGATTATTATCCTTTTCTGATCCTACGCCATTACTGAATCACTACATCAGTCGGAGGGTTTATTCTTGGCTTCAATCCAGCGCGACATAAATTCTGTACTGCGGTGATGATGATGATTAAGCATTTGCCCAGTAAAGTTTTGTTGACGATATGTTTCAAGATTGTCGCGAACATCTAAAATACGCTGCAATAATGTTTGTTGATTTTTTTCTTTATGAAACAAGGTATTCACAATCTTAAAACCATTGCTCTGGGCTTTGTCCCATGCTTCCTTATCTTGATAAAGCCGCACCGCCGCATCTGCAAAGCCTTGTGCATAATCTTCCACACAACCTGACCAAGGCAACCCACCAGTCATACCTTCTTCACCAATCGATGTGCTGACCGATGGTGTTCCAAACATCATCGCATCGGCAAGTTTGGTTTTGAGACCTGCACCAAAACGAAGTGGCGCAAAATTGATCCGCGCTTGTTGCATCACATCCTGCACGCTATCTGCTCTATCTTTTATCAAGAAACCTTCTTTGGCATTGTGTAATGCCGTGGCTTTGGGCGGTGTGTATGCACCATAAATATGCAATTCAGCTTGTGGAAGTTGCTTGCGAAGCAATGGCCAAATGTCTTGTTTGAGCCAAAGCACTGCATCCCAGTTGGGTGCATGCCTGAAATTCCCTATGCTGATAAAATGTTGGCGTTGTTCAAATGCGGGTAGATTTTCTGTGTCTGATGCATCCAGCATAAATGGGCATAAATGCAGAATACTTTTCGGAACATTGAAATACTTCTTCAACACTTCAATCTCATAATCTGAAATCAATAACGATATATCCGAGCGATAAATCGAGGCAATTTCACGCAAGGCAATAGCGCTATATAAATCCGCTTGATTAGGCTCTAAAGCAACTGCTTGGTTACGCTTTGCCTGCTTATGCCTTGCTTCACGCAAACAATGTAAATCAATGGTTTCAAGCATGCGCATGGCATCTGGGCATTGCTTGGCAACTCGCCAGCCAAATTGCTCCTCCATCACAAAACGATCAAAAAGAACGATGTTTGGGTTCATTTTGGCAATAAAATCATCAAAACCACCCTCATTAACGGTTATTTCTGATGTTTTGATGCCCAATGCAGCCAAATCTTCTGAATAATCCGTTGCCTGTGCAGGACTTGCCATATGTACAGACCAGTCTTGTGCTAAAAACAAATGAATCAACTCCATCATTCTAGCCCCTGAACCTGTAGATTTTGGCTCGGGTAACACATAGGCTATGATGAGAATTTTCATAGCTGCTTATAACACCATTTTCACATCATCACGGGCTGAAAGTTCACGGTATAGATCATCTAATTGTTCACGACTTGTGGCTTGAAAAGTAATCGTTATAGAAAGGTATTTACCTGTTTTGCTGGGTCTGCTTTTTACGCTACCTTCACCAAGATTTGGAATATGTTTGCGTGCAACCATGACCATCGAGGTTTCAAAGCTAGCTGATTGCAGACCCATAATTTTAATGGGGAACTGACATGGAAATGTAAGTAATGATTCTTCATCTTTCATAAGTGGCAATGCTAACACGCTTGTTTACCACTGCACGCAAGCAATAAACCTGCTATGTTTTGTCTTCGTATATGATTTGTGATGGAGAAAAGTTTATGACTACATTAAACACGGCGTGGAAAAAACAGGTTATTAACTGGGAATATTCAGCCGCAGCAACACCCAATTTGAAGGGCGTTCCTATTCAACCTTTCCCCGCATCATTGCATGAACAAGGCGAAACCCGCATCATCGAACTCAATATTGCGGATGTGCTTGGCACACCATATGCAGCCACATCACCGAGCCTATTGGCAAATTATGTGCGCATTTGTGCGGATGAATCCATTACAACACAAGCTTCTGCCACATCTGAAGTATTTTTCGTGATGCGCGGATCAGGTCGCACAACCTGTGATGATGGAGTGGTTACATGGCAGCAAGGGGATACTTTCACCATGCCTTGCAATCAAGGCCTGCGCCATAAAGCTGATAGCGATTCAGCGTTGTATTGGACTCACGATGCGCCTTTATTGCAATACCTTGGTGTGTCGCCAACAGATGCACGTTTTAAGCCTGCTTTTTATGATGGGCAAGCGCTGTTAAATGAAGTCAATGGCATGCGCGATCAAGCCCTGCGTGAAGGACGCAATCGTATTGGTATGATTTTGGGCAACCGCGATTGTATGGATACCAAAACCATTAGCCCTGACATGTGGTCGTTGTTTAATTTACTGCCCGCTGGTGAAGTTCAAAAGGCCCATCGACATCAATCTGTTGCACTGGATCTGGCCGTGTCCTCTGGCCCCAATACCTATACATTAATCGGCAAAGAAGTCGATACTGATGGTCATATTATTAACCCTGTTAAAGCTGACTGGGCAAGCAATACCGTATTTATTACACCACCAGGCTGGTGGCACTCTCACCACAATGAATCGGATGAAGATGCCTATGTTTTCCCTGTTCAAGATGCTGGGCTACATACTTATTTGCGCACACTCGACATTCAGTTTGTAAAATAATGTTGCAGCCAGTCTTGCAAGCCATGGTTGCAGAGGCAACCCAAGCAAAAGCTGTAACGCCCGATGAAGTCATCCAATCACTGTGGAGTGGTTATGGTGAGATTATTCGCCTTCAACTCAGCGGTTCAGACATCCATAGCGTGATTTTGAAACACGTCAAACCACCCACTATCATCCATCACCCTCGCGGCTGGCACAGTGATGCCTCGCATGCCAGAAAGCTGAAATCTTATGGCGTGGAAATGCATTGGTATAAACATTGGAGCGGCAGCTGCAATGAGCACTGCCGCGTTCCAAAAAGTTATTTAACCACCACACATGATAATGAATTCGTCATATTACTCGAAGATTTGGATGC
>CAYPXU010000160.1:0-3693 GCA_964414875.1 uncultured Zetaproteobacteria bacterium
CCAATATTGAAGTATTACATTTTATTCGTGTGAAAGATGCTGTGACACGTTGCTTAAAATTGGTGCGTGGTGAAATTGATTTCACACAAAATGATTTGCCAGCAGATTTATTGCCATATTTAAACAGGCAAAATAATTTAACGATTCAGAGTCATGCATCAACGACCTTTTCATATATTGGCATGAATATTCAAGATGCTACGTTGAAAGATGTGCGTGTTCGCCATGCGTTGGCACTGGCTGTGGACAGGCTAAGGTTAAAAAAAGCGCTCTTTTCTGACTTGCCTGAACTGGCAGAAACGGTTTTAACACCCAAACATTGGGCAGCAATACATTTGCCCGAAACAACATTTGACCGTCAACGAGCCGAACAACTCTTGGATCAGGCTGGCTTTTTGCGCAATAAAGATGGTATTCGATTTACGCTTAACTATCGCACCAGTACAGACCCTGCACGATTGCGTTTGGCGACTGCCATTGCTGATATGTGGCAAAAAATTGGTGTGCAGGTAAACATTGAGTCGTTGGAGTGGGGCGGTTTTTATGCGCGTATTAAACGTGGAGATTTTCAGGTTTTTTCATTGTCTTGGGTAGGCATTGTTGACCCAGATATTTATCGCTGGGTTTTACACTCGGATATGTGGCCACCGAAAGGCGCAAACCGTGGCCGTTATAGTAATGCTAAGGTTGATCATTGGTTAGAAGCAGCATCTGAAAGCGAAAGTATAAAACAACGTCAACAGTTTTATGCGCAAGTGCAGAAAAAAATGCAGCAAGACCAAGTTTATATCCCGCTGTGGTATGAGCCAGTGCTGGCTGTGTCATCCCAGCGATTACAAGGCTTTAAGCTCAGTAGTGATGGCGGTTTTTTAGGCTTATTGAATGCCAATATAAATCCTGTGAGTGTAAAAACTTGTAAAGTAAATGGTTGACTTTAGTGCTTGATTTTTCTCATGAAATAGGATTGTGTTTGCTTATTAATTGGAGGGTTGCTTATGTTTAGAGGGATTTGGAAATTATGTCTGGTGGCTGTTGCTTCGATAGTAATGGTTATGCCTGCTCAAGCGAGTGATGTGAAGCATCTGAATATTGCAGCCTTCCATAAAACAGTAGCAGACTATGAGTTTGAAGCAATTGTGATGGGGCGTTTTAGTGATTTTATTGCTGAGATGGAAAAAGGTTCACAAGTTATTTTTTTAAATCATATGGCTGGTGTTCAGGATAATGATGTAATCACCATTAATGCGGATGTGTTGAGGGAATCTTCTAAAGATAGTTTTCATGATAATGGTGTGAGTTGTAGTTTTAGTTTTACCGATGAAAGTACAGCCGATAATACCTCTTATGCAGTGGGTGGTTTGTGCACCATTTTAATGAGTAATAATGGTGTGCATGAGAAAGTGAAGGCGATTATTCCCTCGGAAGCTTTGCCTGATACATCACAAGGTATTGATGTGTGGGTGATGATTTATGAAGATGAGAAAACTGGCACTGCTTTTTATGCCAATGTGACAACTGATTAGTCTTGTTCAAATGAAACCCTTGGATTATTTGAGAAGTCGAGCATTCATGTTCGGCTTCTTTTTTGTTTGTAAGTAGAGCTTCCTCAGAAACATTTAACTCATTGATGTATTCAGTAAAAATGTAGTTTCATGTATCATAAAGTGCATATAAACAGGTTATAATAACCTGCCAAAAGGCTTGCACATGATCCGAGAAAAGAGGGTTTATCCGGCAAACGCGTCCTCTCGATTTTCGTGCAAGGATTTGTTAATCAGGGTGGTTTCCTATAAAAAATGGGGAGACTACTATGAATAATGACCCTTGAATTCTTTGCCAAATTTGCGATAGTTCATCATGTAGGTGATTCATCTTTAATCTCCTTGTTAGTTTGTGTCGTTGATGACTTATAATTACCGCTATATATCAATGATTTTAACGAATATAAGTGTAAGTATTCGGTTCTTTTATAAAACTAAAAAACTTGGGAGAATTATGAAAAGAATCGTGCCTGATTGAAAATCTACAAATGTAGTGCCAACGCCTGGCACTCATTAGCCCAAATTTATTGGGGTATAAGGAATGTAAAACTTATAGAGGCGAAGATGGGCTAGGTGCAAATGATAAATCTAACCTTACTTTGTCACTGAATAATACTTTTATGCGACGACAAAGGAGTTTGATGTGATAGATGAGAAGTCAGTATGGCTGCAAAAGGCATGTTTAGGAAGTATATTTTTAGCTATTTTCTTTACAGTAACATGGGCAGAAGCAGCACCAATAAGTATTGTAGGATCTTCAACGGTTTACCCGTTTTCCAAGCAAGTTGCAGAAATTTTAGCGAAAAAAGGTGTCATTGAAGCACCGAATTTTAGCGTGACTGGTTCAGGCAGGGGTATTAAACTTTTTTGTGCCAGCAATGCAAAACAATCACCTGATATTACCAATGCCTCGCGACGTATCAAAGATAGCGAGTTAGAAACATGTCATAAACATGGTGTTAAAGTAATAGAGATGATTATTGGGTATGATGGGATTGTTATTGTAAGCTCAAATAAATCTTCATTTGATGTCAATCTAACGCGTAAAGACTTGTTTTTAGCACTCGCAGCACTTGTTCCAAATGATAAAAATACAGCATTAATTTCTAACCATTATAAATTTTGGGATGAAATTAATGCAAAGTTACCTCATCAAGTTATTCGTATTATTGGCTCTCCTAAGGGTACAGGGACGAGGGATACATTTGAACATCATGTGATGAATATGGTCAGTCGAGACATGCCCATTTATTTGAAAAAAGGTTTGAAAAAATACCATGAGTTTCGTCAAGATGGTGTGTTTCTATCTGATGGCGAAGATCATGGGCGTACCATTAAAATGATTGAAGCTGACCATGAAGCCTTGGCTATTTTTGGTTATTCTTATTTTTCTAAAAATTCAAAAGTATTGAAAGCTTTAAGTGTTGATGGGTACAAACCAAATATAGAAAATATTCGCCAAATGAATTATCCATTGGCTAGACCGCTGTATTTTTACTTTAAAAAAGACCATTTAAAAGATGTGAAAGGTATGTCTGCTTATATCGAATCAATGATGTCCGATGCCATGATTGGTGATCATGGTGCTTGCACATCTAAAGGATTAATTCCTTTGCATGGAAGTATGCGTTCGGCTTATCGTATGTGGCTGAAATATGGTTTTGATTTATCGGCAAAAGATTTGCATATTCAACCGCAATAATGTGATGGATACACAATGGATGACGCTGGCGTAAAACTGGCAAAAAAAGGATTGGGAAGCGCATCCCAACCTGCGTGTCGGTGCGGTGGTGGTCAAAGATGGCGTGTTGGTCGGGCAAGGTTGGCATCAAAAAGCAGGCATGCATTGGCTGATTCAGGTCAGCAAGCCAAAGGCGCAACGATTGATGTCACTTTAGAGCCATGTTCAGGGTTCGGGCGCACACCACCGTGTACAAAAAAGTCGGTAAAAAGTCGGAAAGTCGGGGAAAGTCGGCATTTGAACTTTTTTGAGCATGAGTGCTACCTCAAAGCGCGAGTCCCTCGCATCAAGTGTGGCGATGGAAAAGTGCGCCTGATTTCACCTCCGTGGAGTGGTATTGTTTCTGGTTTTACGCTATTATTTGAGGCGTTGGTGATGCAACTTTGCAAGGCGATGCCTGTGCATAATGTT
>CAYPXU010000161.1:0-3635 GCA_964414875.1 uncultured Zetaproteobacteria bacterium
TGGTGTTGGTGTTGGTGTTGGTGTTACTGGAACATCATCATTAGGATCATCTTCCCCATCATGCGAGCCATCACCACCGTGTTTTTCCTTTTCATCACCGCTAAAATAAGACGTAATACTATGCCATGATTGTGATATAAAACCATCCTTTTCACCATCCGCAAGTGCGGGCGTAACCGATAAAAATGATAATAAAATAGAAATAGATAAAACTCTAAACATGGCAAGCCCCCCTCAAGACGTGAATAAAACCATAGAACACCCTCCCCTGAAAAGTCAATAAAAAAAATAAAAAAATATTACTGGAATAATATTTTTTAACAAAAATACCTTATAAATAAATTTACAGCATGTACTTCATAAGGTTTGTGGTGAATAATCCCCAACCATGATTGGACAACTCAATACCCTGAAAATTCTCAAAGAAGTCGATTTTGGTTTATACCTTGATGGCGGCAAACTAGGCGAAATTTTATTGCCCATACGTTATGTACCGCAAGGCAGTAAAATTGGCGATAACATTGAAGTTTTTCTTTACCATGATTCCGAAGATCGCGTTATTGCCACCACCGAAACACCCTATGCTATGGTCGGTGAATGTGCCTACCTCAAATGTATTGCGACCAATAACGCGGGCGCATTTCTTAACTGGGGCTTGATGAAGGATTTATTGGTTCCATTTAACCAGCAAAAACCACCCATGGAAGTCGGCAAGTCATATATCGTTTGCCTCTATCAAGATGATCAAAGCGGACGTATAGCAGCCACTGCTAAAGTGGATCGCTTTTTATTCCAAGATAGTGATGAAGAGTTCAAAATAGGTGAAGAAGTTTCACTGCTTAATGCCAATAAAACCGAATTGGGTTATAAAGTGATTATCAACCATACCCATTGGGGGCTATTACATGAGCAACGTACCAGTCGCCCACTAAGGCGCGGCGAACGCTTTCAAGGTTTTATCAAACATATTCGTGATGATGGTAAAATTGATATTGCCATGCATTTAAACACCCGTGAGAAACTTGATGACACAGCTGAAGATATTCTCAAAGAATTAAAGATAAATGCTAATTTTTTACCGTTAACAGACAAAAGCTCACCAGAAGATATTTTTGACATTTTAAGTATCAGTAAAGGGCTATTTAAGAAGAGTATTGGCACACTTTATAAGAAAAAGTTTATTCGATTGGAAAGTGATGGCATTTATCTTAATGCCGATATTTCCATGCCCAAACCCCAAGAAAAAGAGCCCGTAAAACGCATGCAAAAAACCGCAGCACGCAGCATTCCAAAGGATGTATGGGGAAAGAAATAATCATGGCAGATATTCATCTTCTTATTCCGAAAAAAGATCGCCCACTGTGGCATGAAACCGTCGAAGTTGTGGATATAGAGCCTGGTGCGATGGTCGATATTGATTTACTTGGTACGGTCACAGCTGGGCAACCGATGGATTTATTTGAATGGAAAGAGACTGTATCTGTACCTGCAAGCATGGTACGCAAGTCCAGCTATGCTTTGCGTGTGCGTGGCGACTCCATGATTGATGATAATATCGAGGATGGCGACATTATCATCGTTGAAAAGCGTGATTCTGCTGAGAACGGGCAATCAGTCGTCGCCATGATTAACGGTGATAGCGTGACGCTTAAAAAATTCTTTATCGAAAAAGATGGCATTCGTTTACAGCCCGCCAACCCTGACCTACAACCTATTTACATCAAGAATGAAGAGCTTCAAATCCTCGGTATTGTGATTGGTGTGATTCGCAAACATGACTAACGTCGATATTGCACCACTGATTAAACGCGTGGCACGCGGAAAACATGGCTCTGAACATCTAAACCAAGAAGAATCTCGGCTTATTTTCTCTGAATTACTCAAGCCTGATGCAGATTTATTACAATTGGGTGCATTTCTCATTGCCCAGCGCATGAAAGGTGAAACATCCGCAGAGTTAGCTGGTTTTATTCAAGCTAGCCGTGAACATATACCGAACTTTGGCACAACCACACTCATACAAAAGGCGGTTGATTTACCATGTTATGCAGGTAAACGCCGCGCTGCTCACGCCTACCTTGCTGCTGCCCTGCAGTCCCGCGATGCGGGCATTCCCATCTTTGTACACGGTGTAGAATCTATTGAAGGTCGCATCACAGCTTGGCAGATACTTCAAGGGCAAGGCATTCAACGTGCCAATTCTTTGAATGAAGCACAAAACATCATGCAAAACGATGGTATGGTGTATATGGATTTGGCTGAAGTATCACCTGACTTACACCGTATTTATCAACTTCGCCCACGCCTTGGTGTACGCTCATTTGCCAATACTGTTGCCCGCTTGCTCAACCCGATGCAGTGCGAAGGTCAGCTAAATGGTTTCTTTCATACGCCTTATGCCAACTATATGGCAGAAGCCAATGTATTATTGGGACAGGTTCGATCGCTTATTTTTATGGGCGCAGAAGGCGAACCCGAGCTATATGCAGATCGTCAAAAAGTCGTAAAAATGCAAGTTGGCAATGACATTTCAGACATTCACTTTGAAGATTGCGGACACACACCCTACCCCAGAGCTGGCAAAGATCCTTTAAATGACATCATTGAAGAATTTGATAATTTTTTACTAACATTTGAAGAATCAAGAGAATTATCAACTTTACAACGCATGAAATCGGCTTTTTCATGGGCTTCTGGTAAAGGTAATTTAAAAAAACACGATATTTCAGAAATCAGCCTATGAGTAAATTATGGGGCTCTGGTTATCAAGGCAGAAAAAAAGCTGCTATCGGCACCATCATGGCAAAGATTCAAACCTTTAACATCATACTTGCTGCCATAGTCGGCTGGGCTGGCGCATTCTACGGAAAAACTATTTTCTTGCTCTACGCTTTTTCATTGTTCCCGATTCAAATGGCAGTCTTTTTCTTTTTACTTATCGCTCAACCCCTGCGTTTTTTTCGCGGCTTTCGCCGAGGTGAGTTCAAAAAGAAAGATTACATCATCCATAGTATGCCCTTGATCGCTATAAGTTTATTTATTGCTACGCTTTATATCGCTGAAATAATGAAATGGAATGACCCATTCAGTGATGATCAATTCCGTATCGAAACTACATTCAAAGAAGATGGAACCTGCGACATCTTTTTTAACGGAGAAAAACGCTCTGATAAGAGCTTTCACTATGAGTATCGGTGGGGGTGTGGCGTAGGGGTAGGTGTTTACTGTCAATCCGACCGACTTACTGGGCATCAAGATTTCATGATGCATTTTTCCAAGCTACTTCACCAATCTCCTATGCCAATGCATCAAAATATCTCATTGAATAAGGTGGATAGTCGGCTTGAAAAGTTTGGGGTAGCCTATTTTGATAATGCATTAAGCCGTCAATATGGTACTTCTATCAATGCTGTACATTGGAAATTATATTCAGGCTCCATTGATATTGAACATGTCTTCACACCCTATGCAGGGCAACAAACGAATTGTTCTGGACTGCAAAAACAAGCAGTGATTGTCGGTCACTTTTCTGGACTGGCAAAACGCACCTTTAGTGGACCATAACACATCAAATAAACACCGTAACTATTCAGCATAATAGTTCTTGACATGATTTTCTGTCAAAAATCGGTCAA
>CAYPXU010000162.1:0-3630 GCA_964414875.1 uncultured Zetaproteobacteria bacterium
GTTGTTCTAAAAATTGAAAAGAGTGGCGGCGTAAGCCGTCACTCTCAGCAGTGTTTATCTATTGGCTTTCTTTTCTTTTTTCTCTTGGCGTTTTTCTTTCAGTGTTTTTTCAGCCTTCTTTTTAACAGTCTTTTGGGAATCTTTGCCTTTGGCCATGAGTTTCTCCTTTTTTAGATAATGGATTATCTTTTATAACGTTTTGTTGAAAATTGTAGTATCAGGGCGTTGTGGACGAGTTGATATGTTTATTAGAAACAATACCCAACTTAGAGAGTATTTCTAAATGCCCTCTGTGTCTACTTAATAAAACACGGATTCAACTCTCAAGGGTAGCTCGAAAAACCCCGTGCGAGTCAAGCGCCGTTGATTTTCGTTTATAACAAGGCGCAATGAAGTGGGTAATAGCAACGCTATTGTCCATTTTATTCAGGCATCGGCTATACAAACCACGCTAATTTTGGAAGAATGGCTGCATGAAATGTACAATATATCCGTTTTGTCGGGGGAAGATCAGGTATAGATATATAGATGCCTAGGTTTGGAATTGATTGGATTAGGCTTGATTGATTTGTATATTTTCTTTCATTTTCCTTTCGAGGAAAAAACAGCCAAAGGGAATGATGGAAGTCATAAAAGCAAGGTTCCACAATGATTGAGACCAACCTTGCTGTCGACTGGTCATTTCCAGCATGGGTAAATAAGCGAGCCAAAGAAAGCCATGTATAGGTCCAACGGTTTTCACAAGGTCGATACCAAATTGATACTTGGCAGGCATGGCAATACAAAGCAGTACAATCAGTGATAAACCTTCAATCATACTTAAAATTCTAAATATTTTTAACATTTACAAACCTTTATTGGTATTTTTTCAAATACAAAGCATTCACTTATTCAGTTGCGGGTTTGGCTAATATTTCGATATAAAAGGACTCTAGTTTTTGCTCTTCAATGGCATTGATGCATTTAGAAATATCGCTGACTTGAATTACTTTGGCATCATCAATCGTAGCACCAAACTTACAGTCGAAAGTCCAAGATAATGCTCCTTTGGGTAATTCTTTTCTAAGTTCTCTTTTGATATATTTTTTAATGTCGCAGCGTACACCTTCAACAAGTCTGGCATATTTGGTTTTTGGGTGTGTGAGCTTAAATGTTTTTTTCATGGTTTATCCTAGAGTTTATCGTTAAACAGGTATGATGTTTTCCGAATAGTATCATGAACCACCCACTGTTTCAGCTTGCATAGCAGAAATAATCAGTTTTGATTGTTTTTGAGTCCATTTATGATTGTAGATAAGTCGGGGTAATGGGCTTATTTGTATAGTGGTTGCCAAGCTTGTAAAAGAAGCAACTATATGCGATATGAAGTTA
Organism: uncultured Zetaproteobacteria bacterium; assembly: GCA_964414875.1. GTDB lineage: Bacteria > Pseudomonadota > Zetaproteobacteria > Mariprofundales > Mariprofundaceae. Next base: position 1,372 of record CAYPXU010000162.1, read on the forward strand.
TCCAGCACTTATGCATCATTAGGTGAAGCCTTTTATCAAGAAAGCAACCCAGCATCCTTTAAGAGTCCAACATTATGTTTATGGAATGAGGACTTGGCTGATGAGCTAAATATCCCTCAAGCCTTGTCGACTGATTCAGAGGCTTTGGCGGCGTATTTTTCAGGGCAACGGTTGTTTGAGGGCTCAAAGCCTATGGCAACGGCCTATGCAGGACATCAGTTTGCTCATTTTGTACCACAATTGGGTGATGGTAGGGCGCATTTGCTTGGTGATGTGATGGACAAGTCTGGCAAACTAAGAGAAATTCAGCTTAAAGGCTCAGGGCAAACACCATTCTCTCGTGGTGGGGATGGGCGTTGCGGGCTTGGTCCAGCAGTTCGTGAATTTATCATGAGTGAGGCAATGTATGCTTTGGCTGTGCCGACCACACGTTGTTTGGCTGTGGTGACTACGGGTGAATCGGTGTTGCGTGAAAGGGTGCTTTCTGGTGCTATCGTGACGCGTGTAGCATCGAGTCATATTCGTGTGGGTACATTCCAATATTTTGCAGTCAGAGATGATGTGCTATCACTGCAAAAGCTTTGTGATTATACCATGCAATGTCATTACCCAGCTTTGATGCAAATCGATGGTAACAAACCTGTTTTGTTATTTGAAGGTGTTATTAAAAAGCAAATCGAACTGGTTGTGGCATGGATGCGTGTTGGTTTTATTCATGGGGTGATGAATACCGATAATACACAGCTTGGCGGTGAAACGATTGATTTTGGACCTTGTGCCATGATGGGCAGCTATCACCCTGCAACGGTGTTTAGCTCGATTGATAAAATGGGGCGTTATGCTTTTGCCAATCAGGCCAGCATTATACAATGGAATATGGCTAGGTTTGCTGAGTGTTTACTACCTTTGGTGGATGCCGATCAAGATAAGGCTGTGCAGCAGTTGTTACCCATGATTGAGGCTTTTCCAGCGGATTTTGAGAAGGCTTATATGACGATGATGGGTAAAAAGTTTGGCCTGCTATCGCAACATGATGAAAATAAAGTGTTTATTCATGCTTTCTTAAAATATATGCAGGAAAATAAGCTGGATTACACACAAACATTTGCCGCTTTAACCAAGGTATTGCTGGATGAGCAAGCTGAGCCAGAGCTTATACATAAGCTTGGTTCTTTATTTGATGATTGGAAGCAACTTATCAATCAACAAGGCTTAACGATGCTGGAGATTCATAAGCTGATGCTTAAGCAAAACCCTGTGGTGATTCCTCGTAATCATCATGTGGAAGCTGTGTTGCAACATTGTGAGGCAACAGGTGATTTTTCTGTGGTAGAATCATTTTTGAAGGTACTGCGCTCTCCATACGAAGAGTTACCAGAAACACATCGATATCAAGATGCTGCAAGTGATGGGGATGAGCATTATCAAACCTTTTGTGGAACTTGAACGGCATTAGACATGGCGAAGCAAAGGAAAATCATTCATGTGGATATGGATGCATTTTTTTACGTGCCTTAAAGTAGATTTTTTCACATGGGGTAGGCTAAGTTGTTGTAAAATAAGGTTTTGGAAAACAACCCACAAAGTCTGTGGATAACTTTGTGAGTTGTTTTTGTTTTTTGGTGCTATATGTCACACTTAGACTTATATGACATTATGCCTATAATTTAAGCATTAATACATTTATTCTTATATAACATATAGTTATGATCTTGCTATAACATTAAGAAAGCATAAAACATTGTTTATGAGAGATATTTTATGTTCTTGTGGAAAACTTTTCATATTCAGTGATATTTTTCTTGCACGATATAAAAAATGCTTAGTGAATATAGGTGTCTACACAAGTATTTTATGGTTTAAGCTTCTTTCCCAAATCAAACCTAGGCAGAGCAATATTTGCCATATGAGTTATTGATATTACGCACACCGTCCCCCTCAACCCCACGCAATACACTGAAATATCCGCTTTCAAGATTCACCGCGAAGATGCGGAGAACAGCCAAGTTGGAAGTGAGGCTTTAGCCTCGCATTTCACATAGCTTACAAGCAAAACACTCGGGGGTGGTGATGAGACTGACGCTGATTTTCAATCAAGTGCGTAACACCAGTTAATATTGTCGGGCAACGGCTTCATACTCGCCACCAAAACAGGAGCGGTGCGCAAGTGTGAATATATAACATGGTCATATCTTGGCTGAAGCCTAGGAGTCTGTCGGGCTTAAGGCAATCTACTACGAAAAAACAGGTATTGGTCGC
>CAYPXU010000163.1:0-3573 GCA_964414875.1 uncultured Zetaproteobacteria bacterium
AATAAAAATCGCCGCCGCGATTAACATTAACCATAACGTTTGCTGGCTCGATGTTGCATTCCACATTAATAAGCTTTGTGATGGGTGCGTAATAGAGGGTAAAACAAATGGAAACATTGCCAAGCCCGCTGTTGAAGCAATACCTGATACAGAAAGACTACTCGACAACCAGCTTAAACCAGGCCTCTTATCACCCAATAGCAATACCAACAATGCACCCAATACGCCCAAAACTGGTGCCGTCCACATCCAAGGGTAAATAATAAAGTTATGCATCCATGCCCCCACCTCTCGCACAACATCTAATCCAAATGGCGTAGAACCTGCAAGCATGTCAATTTCACTCACAACACGATAACCCTCAACAACATTCATTAACCAATAACCCGCCACTATAAAAAGAATCATTGTCAGAACGGCAAAAACACGTGTTACTTTCAAAGCCCTATACTGCAAAACACCTTCTGTTTTCATCAGCAAGAATGTTCCGCCATGCATCACCAGCATAGACAAGGAAACAAGTCCAACCAGAATGGAAAAAGGATTCATAAGATCCATCAAGCCACCCGTATAAAAACTCCGAAAATTCTCATTAAAATAAAATGGTACTCCCAACAATAAATTGCCGAAAGCGACACCGATAATCATAGCAGGAATAGCGCCCCCTAAGAACAATGCATAGTCCCACATAGAACGCCAAAGCGGGGAAGCAATCTTACCTCTATAATCAAAACCTACAGGTCGTAAAAATAAGGCAAATAACATAATCAATAACGCTACATACATGCCTGAAAAGGCAGTGGCGTAAATCGCTGGCCATGCCGCAAAAATCGCACCAAGTCCCAATACAAGCCAAACTTGGTTGCCCTCCCATATCGGACCAATAGCATTGATTAACACACGTCTTTCGCTATCTGTTTTGGCAACAAAAGGTAATAATGTCGCCACACCTAAATCAAAACCATCCATGATAGCGTAAGCCAAAAGCAATACCGCGATCAAACCCCACCAAATCAGGCGTAATGTATCATAGTCCAACATCATCATGCGCCTCCATTCTCAAAGTGATAACGACCAGTATGCAAAGCACTAGGACCTAACCGCCCATATTTAAACATCAAATACAATTCTACCGCGAACAACATTGAATACATCACAATAAATGCAGTGAGTGAATTTTGCACCATGCCCACATCTAAGGAAGATGTAGATAAATGTGTTGGAAGAATACCGTAAACAGTCCAAGGCTGACGACCAAACTCTGCTACAAACCAGCCTACTTCCACCCCGATAAACGGTAGCGGAATCGCCCACAATGAAGCTTTAAGCAGCCATTTATTATCCCATGCAGTTCCTTTATAAACAGCATACAAAGCATAAAACATCAATAACACTAAAAAACTGCCTATCGCTACCATCACTCGGAATGTCCAAAACATTGGTGCTACTTTTGGAATTGTATCTCTCGCCGCCATATCAATTTGCGCCTGCGTGGCAAGCATTGGATCATCTACATATTTTTTCAGCAATAGCGCATAACCCATATCACCGACATGTTCATTGAAAATCTGGCGTTGCATATCGCTCGCCTGTTTATCACGCATCACTGGTAAATATTGATATGCCTTAAGTCCACTATGAATACGCTTCTCATTGCCTTCTACTAACTCTTTGATCCCGGGCACTTCACCATCCAAAGAACGTGTCGCAATGAGACCCAATGCCATAGGAATATGAATACCATAACGTGTCTCTCCAGCATCCTCATCAATCACACCAATAGCAGTAAAAGGTGCTGGTGCAGGCTCAGTTTCCCAAATAGCCTCAATCGCCGCCATTTTTTCAGGCTGATATTCTGCCACATGGTAACCCGATTCATCGCCCAACATCACCACAGCAATTGATACCACCGAGCCCACTGCCGCTGCCACCGCAAAGGAGCGTTTGGCAAATTCAATATCTCTGCCTTTTAATAAATACCAAGCACTAATACCCATCACAAATACTGCGCCTGTAATGTAACCTGCCGACAATGTATGCAGGAATTTAACCTGTGCCATAGGGTTAAAGAGTAGTGCTGAAAAACTGTCCAATTCCATACGCATGGTTTCAGGGTTGAAAAATGTTCCTACTGGATGTTGCATCCATCCATTAGCGATTAAAATCCATAAAGCCGATAAATTAGAGCCCAAAGCCACCAAGACTGTCACCATGAGATGCTGCTTTTTACTTAGCTTATCCCAAGCAAAAAAGAAAAGACCAATAAATGTCGATTCCAAAAAGAAAGCCATCAAGCCTTCAATTGCCAGTGCCACACCGAATATATCACCCACATAATGTGAGTAATACGCCCAGTTTGTACCAAATTGAAACTCCATGGTTAAACCAGTGACCACGCCCATAGCAAAATTAATGGCAAATAACTTGCCCCAAAATTTTGTCATATCTTTATAAATAAGCTTACCAGTTTTTACATACAAACCTTCCATTACCACCAACAGTAACGATAAACCCAATGTTAAAGGAACAAATAGAAAGTGTATTAATGCTGTAAATGCAAATTGTAATCGTGAAACATCAACCAGTGCCTCCATTCTTTCAGCTCCTTTTTATCCAATCAATTAAAATCTTAGAAATGTTGAATTACATCTATATTTACAGCACTTCCTGAGAAGAACGCATACCAAATCACCCATAAAACCAATAACTTAACGATTAAAATACTGGTTATTTCCCTAACCAATGATGACTTCATACACACTCCTTATAATTATAAAACAATTATATAATAATAATCTAATATATTAAATCTAAAATAAGCAGCTGCCACAAAGACAGCCGCTCACTTTAGAGTCTTATACTTATTTTAAGCGTTCAATACCCATACGTTTTAAAAATGCCTTTTCGATAAATGGTTCCGATACGCCAGTCTTCATCTTGCGTATAAAATATTTTTCAAAACCCACCTTAGCAAGATGTACCCAAGCACCACCTTTCGCCCACACCATATTACGTGGTGGAATCTGTGGATAAGCAACCAATGCAACACCACCATTACCAAAATCAGCCAAGCAGATTGCACCCCAAGTACCACATTTTTCAGGCTCTTCGCCTTTAATGGCATGCGCAATATTATGTACAATTGCTGTGGTCATTGATTCAATCATAAAACCTGTTTTTGGCGTACCAACCATTAGAGGGCACTCTTCCACAGGTGGAATTGCCACAATCACACCTGTTGCATAAATATTCTTCACATCAGGGTTTTGTTGGAATTCATTGATTTTCACCATGCCCAATGGATTGACGATTTTTTCGCACGCAGCAACAGGTCCAGCTCCACGAAATGGTGGCATTAACATAGCGAATTTATGTTCCAATGAACCAGAGGCAATCACTTCAGCATGACGGTCCACTTCTTCATAATCAATCGTGTGCGCATGTACTTTTAACGTACGGCAGTTGGTGATGAATTTAATATCACGCTTGCGCAACTCTGATTCCAACAAGCCTTTTGAATCCTCTACACCACCCAAGCCCAAATGCCCGATATATGGCTCTGGCGTAATCAAT
>CAYPXU010000164.1:0-3509 GCA_964414875.1 uncultured Zetaproteobacteria bacterium
GTTAAAAACAAACAAAATCCAGCCACGAGTAACCAGCGCATATTCAATGAATTTGATCGTATCACGTATTTACATCCCCAATAATCAGTCGCACATCTGATGGCAGCGTCAGGTCAAAAGCCAAGGCCACAGCATGAGACACTTTACGCTTAGTTTCTTCATCCATTGCCATAACACGACCGCACTCTACCTCATCCCTTACACCTTTAATATTTTTTTTGCCCAAGGAATCAAAAGCAAAACCTTTACCCAAATGTTTGTATGTTGCTTGCGAAAGAATCACTTCTCCTCCTTCGCCCAGCCCCCCCATACGTGAAGCTACATTCACGGTATCGCCAATAACTGTATACTCCAACCGCTCTGCTGCCCCAATACTACCGACAATCACATTACCACGATTTAAACCAACACGAAATGAAATTGCCTCACCATTCGGGCGCAATACACCAAGCTTACGGCAAGCAACTATCATAGCCAAACCAGCCATACTCGCATGTCTCGCATGCTCTGGGTCTTCATTGGGATGGTTAAATACTGCCATCACCGCATCACCAATATACTTGTCCACATGCCCATCAAAATAATCAATGATTCGATGAAATACTTCAAAATGCTTATTAAGAACCTCAACAATCTCAGCCGGCTCCGCGCTCTCTGAGAATGATGTAAAACCAACCATATCAGCAAATAATACGGTTACTTCCTGACTGCTGTCTTCCACATGTGCCGAACCACCTTCAAACACTTCTGAAACCAACTTGGGATTTAAATATCTGCCAAAAACGTCCCTAATTTCTTCTTTGTGCGCCAATTCTTCCACCATACTATTGAACTGACGTGTTGCATCACTCACTTCATCATTGCCTTCTACAGCCAAGCGCACACTATAATCACCGCCCGCCACTTGCGCCGCTGCAGCTGCCAATAATTCCATAGGACGACTCATTTGCCCTGCAACCCAATATACCAGCATACTCGCCAATACAATCACCAAGCTTGCTGCCAAAAACATGCGTGTTACCAAACGCTCTGCCAAAGACTCCCATGCTTCTTCGGAGTAACGTACTGCCACAGAACCAATCGTCGTACCACCATAGATAATACGTTTAGCAAACCACAAATCATTGCCTATTAAACGAGTAATCTGCTTAGCCTTCACAATCTGCTTCAACATCGCTGCATCCACCGCTGCATTGCCAAATTCCTGGTTTTTGCCATCTACATATTGCACATGCACTGCCAAAACGGCAGGCACTGTTTGCAAAAAACCACGCACAATCACATCCACTTCAGCAGCACTACCGCTTAACATTGGGATCTTTAACTCATCGCCCAAGCGATCCACCAAAATCTCAGCCTGCGACTCCTGACTTTCCAGCCAAGCATCACGCTCCATATCAAGAATCACCAAGGCCAACACCAATACCGCTACGGCAACAGCAAAGCCTACCAACATCGTCCAACGCCAACGCAATGGAAAACGTGGTGAATGCACTTCCTCATTCGCATCCACAACTGAACTCATGATAATATACCCCAAAAACCAAAAAACATTTGTTTATGCTTCATCCATATCTCCCACCACACAGGCACGCCCACAATCTTTGGCTGCATACAAACATCGGTCAACCCTTTCCAACAAGGTTTCGATATGCTGGTCTATACTTAGCTTATCTGTCGCAACCAGCCCCGTCACACCTGCTGAGAAACTCACCTCTAATGCCTCGCCATTAGCTAAAACCACAGACTCTTCCTGCACACGCTTGAGCCACTTCTGCGTTGCTAACCGTGCATCCACTACATTTGTATGTGGCAACAACACAATAAATTCTTCTCCACCCCAGCGCCCAAGCACATCAGCTGAGCGTACATTGTGCTGCAACATGCGAGACACCTGTTTCAGCACAAAGTCTCCCGCCACATGCCCATAACAATCGTTCACACGTTTGAAATAATCCAAATCAATCAACACCAAAGAGCATTCAAACCCATAGCGTATCGCCTGACTAAGCACTCGATGCAACTGATCCATGACAAAACGGCGGTTATATAAGCCTGTCAAAGAGTCATGCGTTGCCTGATACTCCAAATCTTTCTTTGCATCCATCAAATTTGTAACCATATGCCACAAAAGCCGTGATTCCAACCCACGAATAACAGCACCAGACCCTAAAATACGACAAGCAATATCTTCAACAGCTGCATCATTAGTAAGATTCAAAGCAACGCATGGAGCATGCGTTGCTAACGCCTCTGTAACATCTGCATATACTGGAATACCTGCTGATTTAGCCTGAATCATCCCTAGTGTATCACTATTGTGATCCACCATTGCCACTACTTTTATCAAAGATCCATCACATAACAGCTCCAGCATAGCTTCGCCGCCCTTACCTCCACCCAAAATAACGACCCTGCTAAGGTCCTCCCTTAAATGCTCCATGTGCCTTTACTCCCTAACTCCACCAATACAATCGCACCCTTTATTCACAACAAACACCTCATCCATTGTTTGTCTGCACGGCTATGGGAAATTTCTTTAAAATTTATTGTAAACAAAGCTTCTACACACTCATCACAACAATTTATGCATAATGCGAGTCACGTTAAAAGCATCTCATGCAACATAAAACATCGCCACCTGACTGTCCACAGCTACCATTTTCGGCATATATTCGTACACTGCGTACTTTAAAGAAGCTCTGAACAAGCCATGAACGCGCATTTTTCGTCTACAACATCCAAACCCGTTGCTGTAAACTTGAGCAATAGCCCAGCTATTACTTGCAGTTCACATCTAGATTTTGAATACGCTGAATCATAATCCACTTCATTCCAAGCTTCCTTAAAATTAATTAACCGCACACCAGAGAGTCATTATGCCTATCAATAGCAAACAACGCAAAGCGTTAAAAACCAGAGCGCATCACCTAAAACCAGTCATTCGCATAGGTCAACACGGTGTATCTGAAGGCGTCATTGCTGAAACCGATATTGCCCTAGACACCCATGAGTTGATCAAAGTTCAGATTCAACAAGGCGAACGTGACGAGCGCCACAGTGCGATCGAAACATTATGCCAGAAAACAAAAGCAGAGTTAATCCACTCCATCGGAAAAGTTTTTATCCTTTATCGCCAACGCAAAGAACAAAACAAAAAATGAGTGCGCGCTCTGATGAAATACACAAGATCTTAATGCAGGCGTTCAATCCTAGCGCATTACAAGTCGAGGATGAATCATGGAAACATGCCGGTCATGCCGGGGCAAAAGAAAGTGGTGGTGGGCACTTTGTTGTCCATATCACCGCAGAACAATTTTCTAGCAAGTCACGCATTGCCTGCCATCGCATGGTCAACCAAGTACTTAAAGATAAATTCGGATCAATGATTCATGCCCTAAGCATCCATACAAAGTCAGCATAAATACTTAACAACTGATGTTACGCACACCACCCCCCCTTATCATCGTGGCGCGACTAAAGTCGCACTTCCGATATGTTTCACTCTG
>CAYPXU010000165.1:0-3447 GCA_964414875.1 uncultured Zetaproteobacteria bacterium
ACCAAACACTCTTTGTTTGCCAAACCCACACGTTTACCAGCATGAACAGCAGCCAATGCCGCAGGCAAACCAGCTGAACCCACCATCGCCGCCATAACCATATCAACTGAAGTTTCTGATGCCGCAGCAATCGCTGCATCCATACCCGCTTGCAATTCAATACCTTGAGGAAGTTTACCCATCAGTTCAGCAGCCGCACTTTCATCCGTCATAATCACGACTTCAGGTTTTAATTGTTGTGCCAATTCCAACATACGTGAACTATTACGGTGCCCGACCAAAGCGTAGGCTTCAAATTTCTCAGGGTGGCGCAACATCACATCAGCAGTGCTTGCACCAATCGAGCCTGTCGCCCCTAAAATAGTTAACTTCATTTTTTGTTTCATATGAATAACATCCAAATTAAACCTGTTGCAGGTATGGCAGGAAGCAGTGCATCTACTCGATCCAACAAACCACCGTGACCAGGTAACATATTACCACTGTCTTTCACACCAACAGCACGTTTCAATGTTGATTCTGCCAAATCACCCAGTACGGCACAAAATACCAATACAATACCCAATAACAAAGCAAAACCAAACGATATATCTGTCCACAGTAGCCAAACAATCATTGCCATAGCTACACCTGCCACCACACCACCAGCCAAACCTTCCAAGGTTTTACCTGGGCTTACCACAGGGCATAGCTTACGCTTACCCCAAGCTTTGCCTGTAAAGTATGCTGCAATATCAGCCGCCCAAACACCAGCACAAGCACCCGCAATAAATACAAGACCATCGTTGTGTGCATGCAATTGCATCATCACCAATACAAATAACGTCAACCAAACCATCATCCACTGGGCATATGCTAATTTACGAAATTCTAATTCTAATTCGCCATCTTTTGCATAAATAATCAACAAAAACAGCCACCCCACCATCAATACAACCCAGGCAGCCGATAACATCATCCATGCACCATGCCCCGATACCAATAGCACCCATACCAATATCGCAACCAAACCATAAGCTGTGCGATGCTCAATACTTACCATACGCAATAGCTCCACGGTCGCAGCCACAGCAATCAAACCCAATACAATATCAAACCAAACAGGTGGCAAATAAAACAGCCAGCCCACTGCGCCTGCAAATAAAATACTGGCAGTGATAATACGCAAAGTTAATTCATTCATCTTCTATTTCACCCTGCAACTGCTCACTTGTTTTGCCAAAACGTCGTTCACGTCCAGCATAATCATCTAAGGCAGCATAGAAATCAGTTTTATTATATTCAGGCCAAAGTCGATCAGTAAAATACAGCTCGGCGTAAGCAGCATCCCAAAGGTGGAAATTAGAAATCCTTCGTTCACCGCCCGTACGAATTAACAAATCAACGGGTAAGATATGATCACGACCTAATAAGGAACGAAAGCTTTCTTCATTGAGGTCTTTTAACGCTTCAACCTTGGCAGCTTCACTATCAAAAGATGCACAGAACTGTTTCACACCTTCAAGAATTTCCTGTTGCCCACCATAATTTAGGCATAAAATAACATCAATATTGGTATTTTTTTCAGTCGCCTTACATGTTTTATCCAAAGCTTTGCGAGCAATCCAGGGTAATTTAGAAATATCGCCTAAGGTTAAAAGACGTGCACCACGCTCATTCATACGTTTTATTTCCAAAGGTAATAATGTTGCCATTAAGGTCATCAGCGCATTAATTTCTACTTTAGGACGTTTCCAGTTCTCAGTTGAAAAAGCATACAAGGAAACCTGTTTAATGCCCATATCCTCTGCCCATTCAATCACATCACGCACACGACCAGCACCTTTTCTATGCCCTTCCACACGCGACAAACCCTGAGCTTTCGCCCAGCGACCATTACCATCCATAATAATGGCAACATGTTGAGGTAAAGCATTACCCCGCTCTGTCATGGATAGAACCATTAAACAGTTAAAATATCTTTTTCTTTATGTTCCACAACTGCATCAACTTCTGCAATGAAACGATCGGTAATCTTTTGAACTTTATCTTGCATGCGCTTGATTTCATCTTCAGACAGAGAATCTTCTTTGCCTTGTTTCTTTACAGTATCATTACTATCACGACGAATATTACGCACAGAAACTTTGGCTTTTTCACCCACTTGTTTGACCTGTTTAACCAAATCTTTACGACGATCTTCCGTAAGCTCTGGCAAAATAATACGAATCACTTCACCATCATTGCTTGGATTCAAACCAAGATCCGATGCCAAAATTGCTTTTTCAAGATCTGCCAAGGCTGTTTTTTCCCAAGGCGCAACCAACAGCATACGAGGCTCTGGCACAGAGATATTACCAATCTGACTGACTGGCACATCGGAGCCATAATATGATACACGCACATGATCCAGCAATGCCGCATTGGCACGCCCTGTACGAATCGTTGCCAACTCCGATCTCAAAGAAGCGATTGTTTTTTCCATACGTGTTTCAATAGCAGCAAACATATTTACCCCTCTTTCACCAACGTACCCACAGCTTCACCAGCAACAGCTTTGAGCATTTCCCCAGATTTTGTTACATTAAATACCACGATTGGCATGTCATTATCACGACACAAGGACAATGCAGTTGCATCCATCACACCCAATTGCTTGGTTAGCGCTTCGGTAAACGTCAATGTCTCATAACGTACCGCATCAGGATCTTTCATCGGATCAGCCGTGTACACACCACTTACTTTTGTACCTTTCAAGACCACATCAGCCTGAATTTCCATCGCACGCAAGCTTGCCGCAGTATCCGTTGTAAAATAAGGATTACCTGTACCCGCAGCAAAAATAAGGATGCGACCTTTCTCCAAATGACGAACCGCACGACGACGAATATAAGGCTCTGCAACTTCTTTGATATGCAAGGCTGAAATCACCCGCACATCCGCACCTTGCCTTTCCAATGCATCTTGCAAACCAATGGCATTCATCACCGTTGCCATCATACCCATATAATCTGCACTGGCACGATCCATGCCTGAAGCCGTACCCATATTGCCACGAAAAATATTTCCACCACCAATCACAATCGCTAACTCGATTCCAGTGCTGGAGACTTCAATCAGTTCAGCCGCCAAACGGTTAATAGTTTCAGGCTCGATGCCATAGGCACCTTTACCCATCAACACTTCACCAGAAAGCTTCAACAACACACGTTTATATTTATTCTCACCTGGCATTGCTAAAACTCCTCTGGCGATTTGTGTCACTCAACAATCCGTCTTATCCGTTAACCTGAGCTGCAACTTCGGCAGCAAAATCAGACTCTTCTTTTTCAATACCTTCACCCAAACCAAAACGAACCATACCAACAAGTTCTGCATCAGCCTGAACAGCCTTGATTGCTTTACCAACAGTTGTATCAGAATCCATTACAAATTCTTGATCCAATAAGCAGTTTTCAGAGTAAAACT
>CAYPXU010000166.1:0-3440 GCA_964414875.1 uncultured Zetaproteobacteria bacterium
CAGATAGGGGTCAAGTCTTGAATATTGAATTCTTATTCAGTACTGTATGCAAATGTCTCGCCCTTTACGCATAGAATATCCTAACGCTGTTTATCACATCACCTCGCGTGGCAATGCTCGCAATGATATATATTTGTCAGATGATGACAGAGAGGCTTTTCTCGAAGTTTTATCCATTGTTGTCGAGCGGTTCAACTGGATTTGTCATGCTTATTGTCTGATGAGTAATCATTATCATTTAATGATCGAAACACCCGATGGAAATATCAGCCGTGGCATGCGTCATTTAAATGGGGTCTACACACAGCAATTCAACCGATCACATCATCGCGTTGGACATGTCTTTCAAGGGCGATTTAAAGGCATTTTAATTGAAAAGAATGCACATTTACTTGAGTTATGCCGTTATATTGTGCGAAATCCTGTTGCGGCAAATATGACTCGCGATATTGCAGACTGGGAGTGGAGCAGCTATTTGGCTACTGCATCAATAACTCCTAAGCCTGGCTTCCTTACAACCAGCTGGGTGCTTGCACAATTTTCCAATCAAACTCAAGCATATATCGCGTTTGTCAGAAAAGCATCGGATAAACACTCTCCACTAGCAAAATCTTTAAAAACCAGCGTATTGGGAAGCCCAAAATTTAGAGCCGAAGTACAAGAAAAAATAAAACCCAACAAAGAAATAACAAGAGTTCAACATCATATCTCTCGCTCCAAGTTGAAAGATATTCAAAACACATCGATGGATCGCGGCGAGTGGATGGCTTTGGCATACAGAACCCATGGCTATACCATGCGTGAAATCGCAGATTATGCGCAAGTTCATTACTCCCTTGTAAGCAAAATAATTAAGGCTTGGGAAGAAAGAAATTCAATATTCAAGACTTGACCCCTTTATCTCTGACAATGTCACTCCGACCTTGCGGAGGAATCTTGATAAAACTTTACCGTTTCAAACGATAATATTGTGCTTTTTGTGCCTGCCAGAATTGGCGATATTCATCCGCACTTACTTCTCCATCTTGATTTTCATCCATCAAGGCAAAACGAGCTTCCGTGCGCTCTAGAACCATGGACATATACTCTTCAAATGACACACCTTCCGTCACATCTGTATCAAGCTCCATAAAGCGAGCAACAATTTTATCGGTTGCTGTTAAGGGCTCATTTGCCACCTCATCGTCAGCCCATGCAAGGCTGCTGCATACAAGTGTTGTGATGATTAATGGTATCGTGACTGTGCGCATGGGAACTCCTGTGGCATAATTCAGCGATAGTTTATCCAAATTTAGACATGCAGGCGAGGGGCAAGGTGAAAACATATCTTAATTTGATGCAGCACGTACTCGAGCACGGCACAAAAAAAGGCGATCGCACAGGTACTGGCACAACATCTGTATTTGGTCATCAAATGCGCTTTGATTTACAACAAGGCTTTCCACTTGTTACCACTAAAAAAACACACCTTAAATCTATTATTCATGAACTACTATGGTTTTTAAAGGGTGATACAAACACCGCTTATTTGCGTGAAAATGGCGTGAAAATTTGGGATGAATGGGCAACAAAAGATGGTGATCTTGGCCCCGTTTATGGTCATCAGTGGCGCAATTGGCCAACACCCAATGGTGGCACAGTCGATCAAATATCTGAACTTATTACCCAAATAAAATCCAAACCGAATTCTCGCAGGCTTATTGTTTCAGCATGGAATGTTGCTGATTTACCTGATGAATCCATTGCTCCGCAAGAAAATGTGGAAAATAATAAAATGGCACTACCGCCATGCCATGCGTTTTTCCAGTTTTATGTCGCAGAAGGAAAACTCTCCTGCCAATTATACCAACGCTCAGCAGATATATTTTTGGGTATTCCCTTCAACATCGCTTCCTATGCACTGCTGACCATGATGATTGCACAGGTTTGTGACTTGCAGCCAGGTGAATTCATCCATACCTTGGGTGATGCGCATTTATATAACAACCATATGGAGCAAGTGAATACACAATTGGCACGCGAACCATATCCACTTCCAACGATGCAACTAAACCCTGAAATAAAAAATATTTTTGCTTTCAGCTATGATGATTTTACACTGCAAGGTTATGAGTGTCATGCAGGCATCCGCGCCCCCATCGCGATTTAAGCCAAGCGTTTAAGGATTTACCATTCACCTTCAACATAGTCGAGAGGTCTTAAGATTTCTCCGCAAGGTCGAAATGACACAGGACTGTCACCCCGAGCAAAGCCGAGGGGGCTTTTACTAATCCGCAGATGCAAGATTCTCGACAAGCAAGAAATAACGCACTAACTTATAACAAACTCTGTATGAAGGAATAGCAGGTATATGAAACTATCACTCATCTGGGCAATGGATAACAACCGTTTAATTGGCAATCACGATGCCTTACCATGGAAACTACCTGCCGATATGCAATGGTTTCGCAAACACACCATGAACAAACCTATTCTAATGGGAAGAAAAACCTTTGAATCCATCGGCAAACCCTTACCCAAACGCGTGAACATCATATTAAGCCGACAAAAAGACCTAAAGATTGAAGCCTGTATTGTTGTACAATCACTGGATGAGGCAAAAGCCGCCGTACCTGATGCGGACGAACTTATGGTGATTGGTGGTGCTGAAATTTATGCACTACTTCTGCCACAAGCTGACCAATTATACATTACCCATATTGAAGAAAGCTTTGAAGGTGATGCTTGGTTTCCTGCATATGATTTGGAACTTTGGCAGCGCACTCAACATGAAAGTCATCAAGCCGATGAAAAAAATGCTTACGACTATCATTTTGAAGTTTGGCAGCGGAATCCATTGCAAAAGTAGCCATTTACCACTATTTATGATTGGATTCGTATATGAATTCAGTTATTCGCACACGCATTAAGGTTTGTGGCATCACCCGTTTAGAGGATGCGCTTGCAGCATCAGCATTGGGCGTGGATGCGATAGGGTTCGTTTTTTACAAAAAATCCCCCCGTTATATAGACCCCATGAAGGCTGCCGCAATCATTCGAGATCTGCCGCCTTTTGTATCTGCTGTAGGGCTTTTTGTGAATCCCGAACAGTCATTTATTGATGAAGTATTAAGCTGTTGCCCTCTAGGTGTTGTGCAACTGCATGGCGATGAAAGTCCTGATTTTTGTCAGGCACAAGCCAGGCGCGTGATTAAAGCGATTGCGGTAAGCTCCGCAGAAGATATAGAGCGTGCCAAGCAATATACATGCTCCATTTTATTGGATACCAAAGCTCCAAAAGGCGTTTATGGTGGTACAGGTCACAGTTTTGACTGGTCATTACTACATAATTTTACACATGAGCAGCCATTGATATTGGCTGGGGGTTTAAATATTACAAATGTGAAAAATGCACTTTCTCATCGCCAATGGTTTGCACTGGATGTATCTTCGGGGGTCGA
>CAYPXU010000167.1:0-3430 GCA_964414875.1 uncultured Zetaproteobacteria bacterium
GCTTTGTATATGTTTTATATAACACATGCTGATCTGTTTGCATGCATGGGAGCTATGTTTTTTGTGATTTTTATGTGTTTGGCGGGTGAATTCAATGCATAAGATGGATAGCTTAGGGGCATGAATTTAGCGACCGTGATTTTTCTGCGTCTTTTGCAGGCCATCCCAACGTTATTGGGTGTGGTAACGTTGGTGTTCTTTTTATTGCATTTGGTTCCAGGTGATCCTGTTGATGCATTATTGGGTGAAATGGCATTGGCGGCAGATCGCGAGGCGATGCGTCATGCCTTGAATTTAGATGTGCCTATCTTACAGCAGTATATACATTATCTTTATGGTCTGATCAGTGGTGATTGGGGCATAAGCATTATTGATCAACGCGATGTTTTAACACGTATTTTAGAGCGCTTGCCTGCCACAGCAGAGCTAGCTTCGGTAAGCTTGCTGTTGGCATTGGTGTTGGCTTTGCCTTTGGGCTATTGGGCAGCGAAACATGCTGGCAAAATCCAAGATACAGCCGCGATGGGTTTTTCATTGTTGGGTGTATCGATTCCAAACTTTTGGCTGGGGCCGATGTTGATGCTGATCTTTTCCGTGGCATTGGGTTGGTTGCCTGTATCGGGGATGGGGCAACCTGGTAGTTTGGTATTGCCAGCGATTACTTTGGGAACTGCATTGGCAGCAATGTTGTCGCGCATGGCACGTTCAAGTTGGTTGGAAGCGATGTCGATGGATTCGATCCGAACTGCCCGTGCATTTGGCGTGTCCGAGAAAACCATTTGGTGGCGACATGCGGCGCGTATTGCGGCAATTCCAGTCATCACTATGTTTGCCCTACAGTTGGGGGCGGTATTGGGCGGCGCAGTGATTACTGAAACTGTATTTGATTGGCCTGGTTTGGGGCTACTTACCATTGAAGCAATTCAGCGGCGAGATTATCCTTTGGTGCAAGGTTGTGTGTTAATCATCGCTTTGTTTTATGTGGTGGCGAACTTATTGGCAGATATATTGAGTTTATTGCTGGATGCAAGGCAGCGGTCGTGAGTGCTTATCTTAACGATTTGGCTCACCGATCTAGCAGCTATTGGAACGCTAGATTTTTGTGGGTAGTTTATGAATGATATATGGTTGTTTGAGAAGGAGCATGTCTGGCATCCTTATGCCCCTATGGAGAACCCTGCACCTGTTTGCCCTGTGAAATCAGCTTCAGGAGTACGCTTACAATTTGAAGGCGGGCGTGACGTAATTGATGGTATGGCATCATGGTGGTGTGCCATCCATGGTTATAATGTACCTGAACTCAATACGGCGATTGAAGTACAACTTAAAGATATGGCACATGTTATGTTTGGAGGTTTAACGCATAGACCTGCCGCAGAATTGGCGCAGTTACTTCTTTCGATTGTTCCGAATAAGATGGATAAAGTCTTTTTTACTGATTCTGGGTCGGTCTCTGTGGAAGTGGCAATCAAAATGGCGTTGCAATACTGGCAAGCGCAGGGCGAGAACAAGAAAACCAAGCTTTTGGCTCTCAAACATGCATATCATGGTGATACATTTGGTGCAATGTCGGTATGCGATCCCGTGTCTGGTATGCATCATGTGTTTGCGGATGTATTGCCTTCGCATTATTTCTCTGATGTGAATATCGAAGCCTTTGAAACGCAAATAAAAGCCTATCATGCGGAATTAGCAGCAGTGATTATTGAGCCGATTGTGCAGGGCGCGGGCGGCATGCGTTTTTATTCAGCGGAGTTATTGAAACGCATACGTGAGTTATGTGATGAATATGATGTATTGCTTATTGTCGATGAAATTGCCACAGGCTTTGGGCGTACGGGCAAACTATTCGCTTGCGAATATGCTGATATCCAACCTGATATTATGTGTGTGGGTAAGGCGTTGACGGGTGGTTATATGACACTGGCAGCGACACTATGTTCTAGTAAAGTGAGCGATGGCATTCATGCTGATCATCAGAGTGTATTGATGCATGGTCCTACCTTTATGGCGAATCCTTTGGCATGTGCAGTGGCTATTGCTTCGATTCGACTTTTATTGGATTCGCCTTGGCAACAACGTGTGCTATCCATTGAGAAACAATTAAAAACTGGGCTTGAAGCATGTCGAAATCATCATGCTGTTGCTGATGTCCGTGTGTTAGGGGCAATCGGTGTGCTTGAGATGAAGGAGCCTGTGGATGTGCAAAAGGTTCAGGCATATTTGATTGAGCAAGGTGTATGGCTGCGCCCATTTGGGAGGCTACTCTATACCATGCCGTCGTTTGTGATGAATAAGGCTGACTTAAATACTTTAACATCGGCAATGTGTGAGGCGGCTGCGTTATGACGGAAATGTTGAGTGCCAAAGATCATGATCGTGATGCTGTGGGGATGACCTATGTGTATCCAGTGGTGTCGCGTCGAGCCGGTGGTGTATCTGTTGGGATTAACCTAAATCCAAACAATGCCTGTAATTGGCATTGTGCCTATTGCCAAGTGCCAGATTTAACACGCGGTGTTGCACCTGATATTGATTTGAATGTTTTGCGTGCTGAGTTAACGACGATGCTGGAAGATGTGATGCATGGTAATTTTATGCTTGAGCGTGTGCCAGAGGATTGCCGACAACTTTGTGATATCGCTATTTCAGGCAATGGTGAGCCGACCAGTTGCAAAAGCTTTGATGCGGTTGTGGCTGTTATTTTGCAAGTGATGGATTCCTTTTTATTGCTTGGCGTGATTCCTATTCGCTTGATTAGTAATGGTTCATATGTGCATAAAACCCATGTGCAACGTGGTCTGCATTTGATGGCAGCACATAAGGGCGAAGTATGGATTAAGGTGGATGCGGCAACGGATGAAGGTATTGCACGCATCAATGGTATCGAAGCTTCTTCCGAGTTATTGTTTAAGCAGGTAGCAAGTGTTGCGGCGGTATGCCCAAGTTGGATTCAAACTTGTATGCTGGCTTGGCATGGTAAAGAGCCAAATGAGGCTGAAGTTGACGCATATTTGAGCTTTTTAAGCCGCTTGAAGGAAGCATCGATACCTATCCAAGGTGTTTTGTTGTATGGATTAGCTCGCCCTTCATTGCAGCCTGAGGCAGAATATGTATCGGCATTGAACTCTATGTGGATGGAAAATATGTGTGATAAAATAAAAGCAGTTGGGTTTTCAGTGAAGTTATCGCTTTGATTCCAAGGCTACATTTTGACTTGTTGTATTGACATGGTTAAGGTGCGGCTTCAATTCTGGGGTTCCATGTGTTCCGCATGTTCACCTGGGTTGAAATTGTAAAAAGAAAAACAAGGAAATAAACATGTCTCTAGCTGTGGAAAAGAAAAACGAAATTATAGCTGAATATGCTACCAAAGAAGGTGATACTGGTTCACCTGAAGTACAGGTAGCATTGCTTACTGCACGTATCA
>CAYPXU010000168.1:0-3411 GCA_964414875.1 uncultured Zetaproteobacteria bacterium
ACCAAGCGACCCTCTGCCAACAAGGTAATACGGTTGCCATTCGGAAAGATAATTTGATCCACTTGCGGTTTAACATTTTCCCACTCGTACTGCTTCAAAGAAGCCACATCAATTTCATTATCAAAATGCCCAATATTACAAACAATGGATTGATCTTTCATGTTGACCAAGTGATCATGTTGAATCACATGATAGTTACCTGTTGTGGTTACAAAGATATTGCCTTCTTTACAGGCATCATTCATATCAACCACACGATAGCCTTCCATCGCAGCTTGTAATGCACAAATAGGGTCAATTTCAGTAACCCAAACCGTTGCGCCCATACCTTTAAATGCTTGCGCACAACCTTTACCCACATCGCCATAACCCAAAACAACTGCGATTTTACCTGCAATCATCACATCTGTTGCACGCTTGATGCCATCCAACAATGATTCACGGCAGCCATACAAATTATCAAATTTAGATTTAGTTACAGAATCGTTCACATTGATAGCTGGAACTTTCAATTTACCTTCACGTGCCATTTCGTACAAACGATGCACACCTGTTGTTGTTTCTTCAGATAAACCTTTGATGCCTTCTAAAAGTTCAGGGTATTTATCATGAATCAATTGGGTAACATCACCACCATCATCAAGAATCAAGTTGGGTGTCCAGCCATCAGGACCATGAACAGTCTGCTCAATACACCACCAAAACTCTTCATCTGTCTCGCCTTTCCATGCAAATGTAGGAATACCGGCTTGCACCATCGCAGCCGCAGCTTGGTCTTGTGTTGAAAAGATGTTGCAAGAAGACCAACGCACTTCTGCGCCCAAATCAACCAATGTTTCCATCAATACCGCTGTTTGAATGGTCATATGTAAACAACCCACAATACGCGCCCCAGCCAAAGGCTTCTTACCTTTATATTCTTCACGCAATGCCATCAAACCAGGCATTTCTGTTTCGGCAATCGTAACTTCTTTACGACCCCATTCTGCCAATGACATATCGGCAACTTTATAATCTGTAAATTCAGACATTCTCATACTCCTATATACACCTTTTCAGGCATCAAAAATATGAGCACAGTTAAACATTTTGCGACTGAGCCTAGCGGTTGATTTTCAAACCGTCGCAGTGCTCCTCAGTCTAAATTAAAGCGTTACAGACCTACAGCAGACTTTAATGCATCCACTTTATCTGTTTTTTCCCAAGTGAATTCAGGTAATTCGCGACCAAAATGGCCGTAAGCCGCTGTTTTTGCATAGATTGGGCGAAGCAAGTCCAATGATTGCACAATCCCTTTCGGACGCAAGTCAAAGACTTCACGCACAGCGTCTGCAAGCTTTTCTTCATCAATCTTGCCCGTGCCAAAGGTATTGACCATCACGCTCAATGGGTGTGCTACGCCAATTGCATACGCCACTTGCACTTCACAACGATCCGCAAGCCCTGCTGCAACAATGTTTTTCGCCACGTAGCGCATCATATAACACGCTGAGCGATCTACTTTGGTTGGATCTTTACCAGAGAATGCACCACCACCGTGATGACCAAATCCACCATAGGTATCCACGATAATTTTACGACCGGTTACACCACAATCACCTACAGGGCCGCCAATCACAAAACGCCCCGTCGGGTTAATATGATATTCAGTACCCGCATGCAACAAGCCCGTATCACCAAGCACAGGGTTAATAATCGTATCCATCACCGCTTCAGTAAGCTCTTTGTGCGCTACATCAGGACCATGCTGTGTGGACAATACCACGGCATCAATAGCAACAGGTTTGAAATTTTCATAACGCACAGTCACTTGCGATTTAACATCTGGGCGTAAGAAATGAACCACGCCATTTTTACGAACATCGGCTTGTTTTGCCACCAACTGGTGCGACAAATGAATCGGTGTTGGCATCAAGACCTTGGTGTCATTACAGGCATAACCAAACATCAAACCTTGATCGCCCGCGCCTTGATCCAAATCAAGACCTTCACCTTCATTCACACCCTGCGCAATATCCACAGATTGTTTATCCATGGTCACCAAAACAGCACACGACGCATAATCAAAACCCATATCTGATGAGTTATAACCAATCTCTTTCACCGCATCACGGGCAACTTGCTGATAATCAATAATCGCAGAAGTAGTAATCTCGCCAGAGAGTACAATCATGCCTGTGTTCACCATCGTTTCGCAGGCAACACGCGCATATTTATCCTGCTCTAGAATAGCGTCCAACACACCATCAGAAATGCGGTCAGCCACCTTATCAGGATGACCTTCGCCTACAGATTCCGATGTAAATACAAAATTACGACTCATTTAAGAAACTCCTAGAATCAACCTGAACACGGCGCAGCCTAACCCAAAAGTATAAAATGAAAACTATTTGGCACAAAAACGGACATTTCTACTTTGCGCTGACACATTTACCACATAGGTGTTTACGTTTTTAATATCTTCAAACGATGTCCAACAGAAGTTAAATATGGTAATTTAAGGCTCGACGAGCATTAAATTACCATCAAACAAGCCTGCATGTATTTAAAAAGTGAGCAAAATCACAGTCCACTATATATAAAGCCAGCAGACTCCCCTTTCTATATTTCAGGAGAATCCCATCGCTAATTTCCAAACCCACCTTACGGTAGCCACTAGCGTATCCATTTCAGCCTCAGTATGCTGCATACAAGCTGGCTTAGTCAGCATGCCTGAAGCATTCATTCTAGCCTCTATCGGCACATTCGCAGGTATTTTGCCAGATATTGATTCAGATCACTCGACACCGACATCACTTATTTTCAACCTGCTCAGTATCCTTGCTCCAGCCTTATTATTAGTCATATTTATAGGACAGCTACAGCTCCCTAGCCTACTTGCTTATGCAGTAGGCAGTATTTTATGCGTGCGCTACCTACTCCGCCCCATCTTTACAGCCATTACAGTCCACCGTGGCTTATTGCATTCTTTACCAGCGGCTTTACTACTAGCTTTATGCACTGCCTCACTCTGCTTACATGTACTGCACTGGACACTCAACTTTTCATGGCTAATGGCATGCTTTGTTTGCGGAGGGTATCTAGCCCATTTATTACTAGATGAAATCTACAGCGTAAACTTTATAGGCTGCCGTATAAAAAGCTCATTCGGCAGTGCCTTAACCCTATTCAGCTTTTCATCTTGGATCGCATATAGCATCATGTATGCAACGATTGTGATGGGATTATATTTCATGCCATTACCTGCAATAGCATCACAAATGTTGATGTTTTAAAAAAATAATCGCAGCTATCAAATGCTAGGAGCATGCAATTCAAACGTTGCAAGTCCAAGGAAAAGGTTTAACGACACCTTTATACTCACATTGAGCGGGTGCTATTCATAAGAAATCTTATATATATTTGCCACAT
>CAYPXU010000169.1:0-3373 GCA_964414875.1 uncultured Zetaproteobacteria bacterium
TCGATAGACATGTTTTTCAGGGCATCGAGCAATTCATGTTTGCCCGACTCACTAGGCTGTTCATCACTTGTATCAGTTTGGTAGGTCGCGCCGATTTTGAAGTTTCCATCCTTTAAAGGTAACAACCATTTACCTTGGTTAAGAATATAATCTGGAAGCTTATTTGGGCTAGATAAATGTAAAATTTCACCTTTTGCAGGTTGAAATGGCAAAAAAGAGAAGAAATTACCATTTATTTCTCGCCAGCCTTGGCAAAATATTAGTTTTGAGGCGGTAATATGTTGCCATTGCACATGTGTTTGATGGGCTTCTATATCATCTTGCAGAACATCGCTTGTGCTTATGCAACGATGCTCTTGGAAATAAGCATGAAGGGCATCAAGCAAGGCATTGGTATCTAGATAGCCCGTTTGGTGTTGTTTGATAACACCTGATTGTCCATCTATATTGGATAAATAGCTTTGGTATTTTGGATTATTTTGACGCTTTTTCCAAGCCAGCTTGGCTTTGTCGTGTTGCAGGCTGCGCAACATCTCTTTTTCAAAGAAAAACTGGCTGTGAAACTGCGCTTCAAGTTGTCGATAAAGCTTTTTCGCCGTGGGCAGTAACAGCTCGATATTTTCCTGTAAGACCAAGCGTTGCCCCGTCACAGGGTTGATAAGACCAGCAGCGACATGTGAGGCAGACACGAATGCAGGGTGATGCACGATATGGATGCTCTTGCCAGCTTGCATCAATCGCCACGCGAGTAAACTACCTGCTAAACCAGCTCCAATAATGAGTATATCTGTGCGCAATGTTTGTACGATATGTTTTTATGAATAGCGATTATATTTCATGAGTCTTCATCATTGTTGCAGCCTTGTACAATACCATCTTTGGCATCTTCAATGAGGCTAGATAATTCATCCAACGTATCACGATGACCCGCTTGCATAAGCCCAAGGATATAGGTTTCAATGGCACGCGGAACCATGTCAGGATTTTCACGTTCGCCACGCGAAAAAATAATCAGCCCATTTAAAAATACTTCTAACTGTTCATCAGATATTTTTTCGAAATTCTTGTTTTGTGAGCCAGCCATAAAGGCTTTGATTTGGCTGCTGCTAAGCTTGAGCCCGCCCATTTCAAAGATTTCTTTGCTTTCAAAATGTTTGAGGTTTTGGCCAATCATAATTTTTTTGAGAATGTTATTATTGTTCATGCCGCTATGCTAACTTGGATTGATGGCAAATGCTTCTTTGAGTTATGTGTAATGTTTTTTTAATCTTAACGCCTAACAATAATGCCCTAAGGAGTATCTATGCGCCGATTTGGATTTTTTTGTATGATGTTTTTTATGCCGACGATGGCTTTTGCAGGCTCTATGGAAAAAGCCACGTTTGCGGGTGGTTGTTTTTGGTGCATGGAACATCCGTTTGATGAATTGGATGGTGTTGTTTCTACGACTTCAGGTTATGTGGGAGGGTTTAAAAAGAATCCAACATATCAGCAAGTATCAGCAGGTAAAACGGGGCATACAGAAGCCGTACAGGTAGTATTTGACCCTGAAAAGGTTAGTTATAAAAAATTATTAGAGGTTTATTGGCGTAATACCGATCCAACCACTGCCAATCGCCAGTTTTGTGATGTTGGCTCACAGTATCGAGCGGGTATTTTTTATGCCGATGAAGCGCAAAAGAAGCTGGCTGAAGCATCGAAAGAGCAATTGCAGAACAACAAACCCTTTGAGCAAAAGATCGTGACCGAAATAAGCCCTGTTGGTATGTTTTGGGCTGCGGAATCGTATCATCAGGATTATTATTTGAAGAATCCATTGCGTTATCGTTTTTATCGTTATAACTGCGGTCGAGACAAGCGTTTGCAGCAACTTTGGGGTTCAAATAGTGAGGTGAAACATGAATAGGCGCGAATTTTTAACGGGTGCAGCGGTGGGTGTTTTTGCATTGGCATTGCCGAATGAATTGTTAGCAGGTACTGAAAGGAAATCTTATATGGGTGAGAAAATTGTGAAATCAAACGCTGAATGGAAAGATTTATTAACGCCTGAACAGTTTGCTGTATTGCGAAGAGAGGCAACAGAGCGCTCATTTAGCAGTGCTTTAAATAAGGAGTATGGTGATGGTCAGTATGTTTGTGCTGGTTGTGCGTTACCATTATTTGAATCGAGTGCGAAATTTGATAGCGGCACAGGTTGGCCAAGCTTTTATCAACCCATTAAAGGTAATACAGAGAGTAAACGTGATTTTAAAATGATTTTACCGCGAACTGAATACCATTGTGCGCGTTGTGGTGGGCATCAAGGGCATGTTTTCAATGATGGTCCTGAACCGACAGGGCAACGTTGGTGCAACAACGGCGTGGCATTGAAATTTATTCCTGCATCATAGATTTCCTAGCGTATTTCTAGGTATAAGGTAAATGAGCATATAAAAAGTTGGTTGCATAAAATCCGTGAAACAAGGCTCTTCTCCCGAGAAGCCAAAGAGTAGTGCCCACCTGCAAATATTGACATTGCAGCATTCTTTAGAGTACTGTTTATCATTCTTTAAAGGAGCTTCTTATGAATACTATCTCTGCCAATCAGTTAAAAACTCACGGTGTATCAGTGCTGGCTGAAGGGTTAAAGAATGAGCCAGAGGCAATGATTACTGTGCGCGGCAAAGATCAATATGTCGTTATGCGTATTGAGCACTATCATTATTTGCGCGAAATGGAGCTAGAAGCCGCACTATTGGAAGCGCGTAGAGATATGAAAAATGGCGATGTCATTCATGAGTCAGCCGAAGCGCATGTTAGCAGAGTCTCATAAACGTGCCTTTTACACTTGCATTCACAGCAAGCTACAATCGACGTGCAACAAAGTTTCTAAAAAAGCACCCTGAACTAAAAAATCAATATCTAAAAACATTACAGCTACTGGAACTAAACCCTTACCACCCTTCTTTGCGCTTACATGCTTTAGCAGGGCGGTTAGCGGGGCTACGCTCCGTTTCTATAAATATCAGCTATCGAATAACAATAGAGCTTATCATAGAAAATAATGAGATTATCCTTGTAAATGTCGGTACGCATGATGAGGTTTATTAAATGCGCGATTCGATTGAAAGTCTCAACCCCTTTGCATTTATATCAAAAAGTTACTTGGAAAAAGGGGCAGGCCTGACTTTTTTACATTTGTACGGTTAATTGAGGTGGTTGTTTAATTTTGTAGGGCAAGAGAATGTCTAATGTGGATTGAATGTGCTGATCAAAACACCCAAACGTCAAGCCTGGCACCTACTTGGTAATAAAATGGGATGACTCCTGATTTTGAATATTGCGACAGTTGGAATCTTATTGTAATGTTCATTATATGGTTGAAGAAATGACT
>CAYPXU010000170.1:0-3313 GCA_964414875.1 uncultured Zetaproteobacteria bacterium
CTTGGAAATTTTCCTGCTATGCTACATCTAGTATTGTTAAGTTTTTTGCAAGGTGGTGGTTGTCATGTTTAGTGTTCAAGTTGCTCTTGGTTCAATCAAATATTTCTTTCAAGAGAGCACGCTCTCTAACAATTTAAATTCTATGCAGCAGGCTCTAGGAACTCAAGAGACTTCTCAAAGTGCTAGTAGCAGTTCAGATGGAGAATTAAAATGTCAGTAAAAAAAATAACTTATGATAAAGCTAGAAAATTAATGAAGCCAGGAGATGTCATTGCTTTCGGAGGAAAAGGTAATTTTTCGGAAATAATAAAATTTGCTACTTTTTCAAGCGTTTCCCATGTAGGCGTTATTCTCCAAACAAAAATACCTGAAGATGATACTGGTAGGTTTTTCAATCAAATTATTGAGTCAACCTCATTAAACGGTTTCAATGGTGTAAATGTATCAAGGTTTAGCGATCGGCTTAGTACTTATGATGGTGAACTTTGGTGGCTACCGTTAAAATCTGAAATCAGAAGTAATTCATTTGACCAAAATAAATTTTTCAACTTTCTCTTCAATCAAGCTAAAGAAAGAAAGCCTTATGATACACCTCAAGCTATAAAGTCAGCTATTGATGCACTAGATAACTTACCTTTTGGAATGCATGGTCCTGCATATAATAGAGAGGATTTTAGCAAGTTTTTTTGTTCTGAACTTGTAGCTGCAGGATTAGAAATTGCTGGCTCAACAGGTAGTGTAAATTGTTCGGAGGTAACACCAATAGACTTATGCAGATGGAGTATTTATGAAGATAGTTACTACCAGTTAAAAGGTGAATCAAGCAAACGAATATCACGTTTTAATACAGCTTCACCATCAGACTGGAACTTGTAAAAAGTGCTAACAAAGCCATTAACTCAGACAGTGAGCAAGGGAAATGATAATCTGGATATAAATGAATAGGTAATCCCCCCATTTTTAACGTTGGTTAAAAGTAGAGTTTTTTCAAGCAGCTAACGCCAATGACCATGTTAGCCCTATCATTGTTGTACATCCATAACCACCGTGTTGCATACTCTTGAACTTGGTTGATGCTTCTGAAAAACTAAGTTGACTCATATATTACCCCCAATTATTCAAAATAAAGAATAACATGTTTTGGAGGGCTTGTTCAGATATTCCTTAAAATAATCACCCAGAAGCATGCAGTTTTGCGTATTTTTTCACCGGTGCAAAATCCATTCTGTGAATCGGACATGGACCATGTTCACGCAAAGCATCCATATGCACTTTGGTGCCATAACCTTTGTGTTTGGCAAATTGATATTCAGGATATTGATAATCCAAATAACGCATCAAACGATCACGCACCACCTTGGCAACAATCGAAGCGGCGGCAATTTCCTGTACAAGATCATCACCACCAATCACTGCCGAGACAGGGTATGCCATATCAGGTACTCGATTACCATCCACCACCACTTCACTTGGTTGGATTGGCAATGCCTCCACACAGCGCCGCATCGACAACATCGTCGCATGTAAAATATTCAAATGCTCAATATCTTCTGTTGTACCCTGTGCCACCGCATAAGCCACCGCATGTTTGCGAATATGATGGTATTGCTTGATACGTTTTTTCTCAGATACTCGCTTGGAATCACGGTATTTCCCCAACATCGGGTCATCAGGTGATAAAATCACCGCCGCAGTCACCACGGGGCCTGCCAAAGGTCCACGCCCTACTTCATCAACACCTGCTAATAATTTCTGAAACACTATTTCCCCTGAAAAAGCTCTTTAATACCGCCAATTGCCCCTAAAGTCGCCGTAGCATCAATCGGCATAAACACCGTCTTATCACCCTCGCCTGTTGTGCCAATGGTATTTAAAGTATCCAAATAACGAATAGCAATCAGATACTGGCTAAAACCTTGTTCACCCAGTGTTTCTTTAAGCTTATCAAGGGCTTGTTTTTCACCATCAGCTTCAAGAATACGGGCTGTACGATTCCCTTCTGCTACCAAAATCGCAGCCTGTTTTTCACCTTCCGCTTTCAAAATATCCGACTGACGTGAGCCTTCTGCTTCTAAAATTGCCGCACGTTTATCACGCTCTGCACGCATTTGTTTTTCCATAGCAGCTTGCACGGCTTCTGGCACCAACAAATCCTGCACTTCCACACGCTTAACCTTAGCTCCCCAATCATCTGCAGCTTCATCCAAGCTAAGTTGCAAACGGGTATTAATGTCTTCACGTGAGGATAGTGTTTTATCCAACTCCATTTCACCCACCAAACTACGCAAGGTTGTTTGCCCAAGCTTTTCAATGGCATTGGGAAGGTTCGAAATACGGTAAACCGCATCATGGGGGTTGGTAATCTCAATATATAACAATGCATTGATTTGAATGCTTACATTATCCCGCGTAATCACCGTTTGTGATGGGAAATCGAGTACCGTCTCACGAATATCAATACGTGCCATACTTTGCAAACGCGAATACGATGAATCACCACTATCACCCAACAAACGACCCAAGGCACCGCCTGCAGCAGGGCTTTTCCAAATGAATTCACGTGGTTGATCTAAAAAGGGCACGATAAAATTAATCCCTGGCATCAATGTCCTACTATAATTCCCCAAGCGCTCAATCACCATACGCTCTGAATTACGAATCACTACTATGCCTTTATAAACAAGCACAACAACCAATACTGCAACACCAATCATCACCATATCCATCGGATTATACCTCACCTTTATCTGACTCTAATTTTTTTAATATACAGTGTACTACCATTTACCCGCTCAATGCATGCAACTTCGCCAACCTCAAATATAACATTCGATTCAGCAGCCCATGACACCGCTTTATACATCACCCGACCACGTGGAGATATACGCTCAAGCACTTCCACCTGTTTGCCTACCATATAAGATATATCATCAGGAACTTCCTTTGTTCTAGGCGAGCGAAAGGAGCGCAGCACCATAGCTACAATGGCTGTCGCACAAGCAAAAGCAAACCATTGTATGGGTAATGAAATCTCTACCCATGCCGAAATTAAACCAACAATCGCTGCACCGCCTGCAACAGCTAATAAATAATAAGAACCCAGCAATAACAACTCAACTATCGCAATCAGACTGGCAGCAATCAACCAAATATGCCAAGTTTCTAGACCCAATGACTCAAACATGCCGCCTCCTATTCATCATGAGAATATTGCCAATATGAATGCAATCATCACAACAGGCAAGACACATTGTTCGCAACTATTCAGCTTGCCGTTTATTTTCCTGCTAGCCACATTGAACAATACTCACTT
>CAYPXU010000171.1:0-3309 GCA_964414875.1 uncultured Zetaproteobacteria bacterium
GTACAAGATACGCTCCTTCTGCCAAGTCTATCATATTCGCCAACATCGTATTGATTGGCACAGCAATGCCAAGCTTCTTACCTTGCTCTGCAATATAACCATTCATTGCCGTAATTTCTGTTGGTTTTTGATGCGACATATCCTGCCACATACTACTTTTCACCTCACCTGCTTCGCACGTCATCTGTATATGTTTGCCTACCATATCTTTATCAAGCTTGATTCCCATTGCTTCTGCAACAGCCATAGTCTCCAGCATCGCAGCACCCACCCAAGCAGACATTTCATCATGCAAGGCAACATCACGAGCATAACGCTTAGTGAGTGCCGTTACTGCATTAAAACCACAGTTCCAAAGCATTTTCTGCCAGACTATTGTGCGCATATCTTTTTCAATTTTGGCATCCACGCCTGCTTTCTGCCAAGCATCTCGTAAAGGTGTTGAAATATTATCATCGCCATACCAGTCACCCAAACGAATATGCCCCGCTGCCGAGTGGATCACATGCCCCGCTTTTTCAATACGCACGCCAATAAAAGCCGATGCCGCAAGCACACAGTGCTTGGGAAAATATGCCGACACCTGATTAGCTGCTTGCACACCATTTTGTAGTGTTAACCATGTCACTGTCGGACCTACGACACACAATAATGATTGGCACATATCATCCAATTGTGTTGTCTTACAACACAATAAAATCACATCGCAATCCGCCAATATTTCAACATCATCACTGGCATTAACTCTAAAAACCTCTTGTTCTCCAGCACTTTCATAACAAAGACCTGTACGTTGCAATGCTTGCGAATGAGCACCGCGTGCCAAAAACACCACATCTAATCCAGCACGTTGCAAAGCTAGCCCATAAAAACAACCCACCGCCCCTGCCCCTGCAATACCAACACGCATTGTTGCATTCATTCTATCGCACCTCCAAGCCGCGAGCATTCCATCACACTTACCGAAAAACACTTCATTTGCACGCTTGTTTCATGTTATGGTGCGACCACTTACCTCAAGCAATGACAGTTAGGAGCCTCCATGCCAAGCAACGAACAAAACGAAGATCAGAAAAAAGCCTTGTTACGTCAAGATGCATTGGACTATCACCGCCTGCCTACACCTGGAAAAATAAGCGTTCGCGCTAGCAAGCCATGTATCACCCAGCGTGATTTATCCTTGGCGTATACCCCTGGTGTCGCAGAGCCTTGTCTCGCTATTGAGAAAAATCCTGAATTAGCAGATGAATACACATCACGCGCTAATTTAGTCGGTGTGATTAGTAATGGTACAGCTGTTCTAGGGCTTGGAAACATCGGTGCATTGGCAGGCAAACCTGTGATGGAAGGTAAGGGTGTATTATTCAAACGCTTTGCTGATATTGATGTGTTCGATTTGGAAGTGGATGAACTTGATCCGATGGCATTTGTAGAAACTGTTGCACGCTTGGAACCCACCTTTGGCGGCATTAATTTAGAAGACATTAAAGCCCCTGAATGTTTTATTATCGAAGAAGAATTGAAAAAACGCATGAATATTCCCGTCTTGCATGATGATCAACATGGTACGGCAGTGATTTTGGCGGCAGCATTTATCAATGCGTTGAAATTACAGGGTAAAAATATCGAAGATGTAAAAATCGTCTGTCTAGGGGCTGGCGCGGCGGGTTTTGCATGTATGAAGCTTATCGAGCAACTCGGTGCCAAACATGAACATATCTTCTTCCTTGATCGCAAAGGTGTGATTCACAGCAACCGCGAAGAAGAACTTCCACCCCATAAAGCCTATTTTACCAATGGTGAAAAAGCTCAAAGCCTTGAAGAGGTCATGGTTGATGCGGATGTATTTGTAGGGCTATCACAGGGCAACGTCGTTCAGCCTGAGATGCTGCAAAGCATGGCGGATAAACCCATCGTATTTGCTATGGCAAATCCAAATCCAGAAATTGATTATGATTTAGCCATGAAAACACGTACGGACTTAATCATGGCAACAGGTCGCTCCGACCATCCTAACCAAGTGAACAATGTATTGGGTTTCCCATTTTTATTCCGTGGTGCACTCGATGCCCGTGCCACCACATTCAATGAAGAAATGAAACTTGCCGCCGTCTACGCACTGGCTGAACTTGCCCGTAAAGAAGTCCCAGCATCCGTGCTTAAAGTCTATGGCGAAAAAGAATTACGCTTCGGGCCAAAATATATTCTTCCCAAACCTTTTGACCCACGTTTAATTGAAGTGGTACCAGCTGCCGTTGCTAAAGCTGCCGCCGACACTGGTGTGGCTCGTAAACCTATTGAAGATTATGCCGCTTATGCTGATTCCTTGGGCGATCGTATTGATCAATCTCGTACATTTATGCGCTTGATTATCGAAAAAGCCAAACATCAACCGCTTAAGTTGGTTTTGCCTGAAGGTGATGATGAAACAGTCATTCGCGCGGCAACCATTATGCGTGATGAAGGCGTTGCCAAACCTATTTTGATGGGAAATCCAGACACCATTCATGCTCAATTCGCTGCCATGCATTTGAGTACTGATGGCATTGAAATTTTGGATCCGCATTTGGAAGACTCACGTTTTGAAAGCCTTGCCGATGCATGGTATTTTGATCGTAAACGTCATGGCGTATTGCGCCAAGATGCTGCCAAGAATTTACGCCATGATCGCAATACATTGGCAGCCATGATGGTACGCCAAGGTTTTGCTGATGGTATGTTATCAGGGCGCACTGCGCATTACCCCGATGTACTGCGTCCAGTCTTGCAGGTTTTAGGACATAATAGCACCACAGGCAAACGCCACCACGTTTATGGCATGTATATGATGGTGATGGAAGATCATGCATATTTCATGGCTGACTGTACCGTGAATGTAGATATGAACGCAGAACAATTAGCCGAGCTGGCTGTACTCACAGCCGAAACAACCGCTTCTTTGGGCTGCGAAGCACGTATTGCCATGCTTTCTTTCTCTAACTTTGGCAGTGCAACACATCCAGAAGCCAAAAAAGTAGCCGATGCTGTACAAATTCTGCACCGCGATCATCCAGAGATTGCTGTTGAAGGTGAAATGCAAGCTGATACAGCTGTAAACCCTGATATTTTAGCGCAATACCCTTTCTCGCATATCAAAGGTGCTGCCAATGTACTGATTTTCCCAACCATGCAAGCAGGTAATATTGCTTATAAGTTACTCAAAGAATTGGGTAAAGGCACAGCCATTGGCCCTATCTTAATCGGGTTACCACAACAGGTTCATGTCTTGCAAACAGGTGCCAGTGTGGATGATATTGTGAATATGGCAGC
>CAYPXU010000172.1:0-3279 GCA_964414875.1 uncultured Zetaproteobacteria bacterium
TGAAGTAATTAAGGTTTGATCCTGAAAAGTGTAATGGGGTTTTCGTCTGGAAATGTAATGGTTAAAGATTTCTCTTGTAACGTGGATGTGTTAATGAATGCAGGACCGCTCCAAAAGCCACCGAGGTTAATGCCAATCTGTTCACCTTTTTTTATGGTATCATAGGTCGAGATAAGTTTGATTGGCGGCTGATGTTTAGGGAAAATCATTTTTGCAGTTTCGTCCGAATAAAAAATAATTTTCCCATCATGGCTCTTATTTTCCCATGTGCCAGTTAGTTGATTAACCACTGTTGCGGAAGTTTCTGTTCCCTCCATTTGACTGCATGCGGACAGGCTGATGATGAAAGAAAGTACGATTACCTTTTTTATATTCATTGGTTTCTCTGTGCTTTGATTTGATAGCCTGAAATGGCAAGTGGTGTGTCATCTATGCTTTTGATAAGCGTTACTGTTTCATGGCTGAAGCCATGTTCGTGGCGAACAGATATGATATATATATAGAAATCGCCGCCAAAGCGTGGGTCTTTAGATTTTGAAACCGTATGAAAACTTATGATGTTTCCGAGCCTGTCCTGTAATGCCTTAAACTGTTGTTGCCAATGTTTTTTCGGTTCTGTTTTGAAAAAATCAGGGTTAAATAATTGTGTCGCAGTATCCCATTGTTTTTGCTGGATAGCCTGATGGAGTTGTTTGATTATTTGCTCAGCTTGCTGCTGTTGATCGGCTTGTGTGATACAGCCAGATAGCAAAAAGAGTGTGATGAATATGAGTTTTAGACGAGTGCGCATGAATATCCTTATTGCAAAGTATGAGTTAAGCCTGATAATGCCGTCACTATGACAGAAAACAATCAACAAACCAAAAAACAACGCTTAAAAACAGGTGAGAAATTATTATTTATTGTGGCTGGGGCTTTTATTATTTTAGCCAGCATCGCTTTCGGCATTATGCAATATGTGATGGCAACGAGTGATAAGCCTGTTTTTGAGCAGCATACACATTTTGATTTATCAGAAGCGGGGCAGCGAGGCTCTGAAATCTACCGTCATCAGGCTTGTTCCGAGTGTCATCGCGCTATGTCCGAAGGTACCAATATGGGTAATAGTTTGGATGGGACTGGTTCAAAACGCAGTGTGGAATGGCTAGAAAACTTTTTAAGTGAGCCTGAAAAAAACTACGATCATGTCACGATGGATCATGGTGCAAGTCCTAAACAGGCTTATTATGTTGCTCTTTTACCTAAAGAAGATATTCACGATTTGGCGGTATTTTTATCTGAGTTAAAATCCGATCAAGGCTCATCTTCATCGCCAGTGCCTCCAAAGGGTGAGTCTCCATTTATCGACATGATGATAAAAACTTGGGCGCCAGATGCTTGGAAAGAAAAATATACAGACATACGCGATAAGAAACCTACTGACGAAGGAGCGAAATAATGGTGCAGCAACCGTGGGAAGATCAGGAATATGTTAAATATACGTTATGGTTTATTTTTGCCTGCGTGATTTACAGTATGATAGGTTTTTCATGGGGAGCCTTGATGGGCGGCATTCATGAATTTCGTCATTTTGTAGATCACCGAATGCATGGTAATTTGATTGTGCGTGCGCATACGCATATTAACTTATTGGGCTGGGTGGAAATGGCGATTTTTGCGGCTGTTTATTATATTGTACCACGCTTGGTGAAACGTCCTATTTATAGTATGAAGTTGGTAAAGTGGCACTTTTGGACGCACAACTTTGGTCTGATTGGTATGGTGGTGTTCTTTACTGTTGCAGGTGTCGCAGGCGGTATTGCTAGTGAGCATGTTTCTCCAGCAGAAGTGGAAGTAATTGTAAGGCCTTGGCTGGCTACGATGGGTATTTTTGGCACATTGGTTCTAATAGCAAATTTTATCTGGGCTTATAATATTTTCAAAACATGCTCAGGTTGGAAAGACTCTAAATGAGCCGTTATATTGTAGTTATTATAAGTGCGCTATTGCTTTTGACTGCTTGTGATGCGTTTAATGGTGGTGGTGGTGTTTTTCGCATAGGTCAGCAAGTTCCATCATTAAAAACTAAAACACTGGCGGATGCTGGTGGTGATATGTCCAAGCTTACAAGTTACCGTTATCCTGATCCGCGTATGTATCAATTATCCTTTGACGATGCTCTTAAACAAGGCAAGCCGATTGTCTTGGAATTTGCAACACCAGGTCATTGTACGCAGTGTGATCAGCAGTTACAGCTTTTGAAAGTAATGCTTGATCGTTATGGTGATAAAGTTTTGTTTTTGCATATGGATCAATATTATAACCCAGAAGCTTATGATGCCTTTCAAGTGCGTGGCGAACCATGGACTTTTGTCATTAATGCTGAAGGTAAAGTGGATTATATTGCACCAGGCCGTGTGTTGCGTGCTGAAATTGAACCAGTATTGAAGAAGGTAGCAGGTGTTCAAGATAATGGCTAAGTCATGGCGAGAAGTGCAATGTTCATTGCAGGCAGATAAAGCGGGAATTGTTTGGGATTTGTTATTGTATGTGCCTACTGTAGGTTTTCTTCTGCTTATAGGGCTGCGTTATTGGTATGTAGGTGATGATCAGGTTTTGGGCGAAGTATTGATGTTTTTAGGTTTTTTCTTTTTAATGGTGGGTGGCGGGCGAGTATTGCGCCGCCTTTTGTTAATGCCTTCTGCACCCATTGCTTTGGATATATCCAAAGAGCGCATTGCATTGAAGCTTAAAAATAATAAGCAACGCCTTTTGATGCGTGATATTCGTTTTTTTTCTGATAAAGCAGGAAAATCGTTTGGTTTAACAGGTACGGATGAACGCGGTGCCAAGCAGCAATATGTTTTTCACAAAGGGCAGTTTTCTGAAGAAGATTTTATTGCTGTGACCAAGGCGTTGGCTTTTTATAAATAGAGTGAGTTGCACAAGTTTTTGTTAAGAAACTTTTATTTATGATGCTTTTGACGTGATTTCAAGACATCGCGAACCATCCATGCCATGACAGACGCACTTGTAGATACGGCCGCGCCAATGGCGACAGCTTCGGTTATGGGATCAACAAGCCCTCCAATAAAAATATGTACAACATAACCCAAAATGAACAATGAAGCACAAGCACTAATGCTATAAATAAGTAATTCTTTCATGTGTGCAATGATGCGGATGAAAGGAAGTCTTGGCAATGGCAGCTTTTCATAACCTTAATCAACTTATGGGCTTGACACTAGGTTAAATCCCCTTAATGTTTGGCAAGATTAAAATTGATTTAATGTAGTTTTA
>CAYPXU010000173.1:0-3250 GCA_964414875.1 uncultured Zetaproteobacteria bacterium
GCTAAGACATGGCACATAAGAAAGCAGGCGGCTCCACCAATAATGGTCGCGATTCGAACTCCAAACGCCTAGGCGTGAAGAAATATGGCGGCGAAGTTGTTATCTCTGGTAACATTATTGTACGTCAACGCGGCACAAAAATTCGTCCAGGTGACAATGTAGGTTGTGGTAAAGACTATACATTGTTCGCATTGACAGATGGTAAAGTAGAATACTTTAAACGTGCAGGTCGTACAACGGTTCGTATTGTAAGTTAAGATACTTGTATTTGAATTTAAAAGAGGGTGCGGAAACGCACCCTCTTTTTGTTTGTGGTAAAGAAAGTTGCAGCAAGTGTATGAAAGCTTATGTTTGTTGCTTTGAGGTATAGGCATGCGCTTTATTGATGAAGTGAAAATTGATGTTCGTGCAGGAAATGGTGGTTCGGGAAGTAAATCATTTCGACGCGAAAAGTATATTCCGAAAGGTGGCCCTGACGGTGGTAATGGTGGTCGTGGTGGGCATGTGATTCTTGAGGCCAGCCGAGATAAAAACACCCTGCAAGAGCTTTACCTTCGTAAACATGTCTTTGCAGAGCATGGTAAATCAGGCAGCGGTCGTAAAATGCACGGGCGTATGGGCGCGGATGTGATTATGAAAGTGCCTGTTGGCACGATTATCAAAGACGAAGATGGTGTGCAACTTTTTGACCTTATCGAAGATGGGCAGCAGGTTGTCTTAGCACATGGTGGTGAAGGTGGTTTGGGCAATGTGAATTTTGTATCAAGCACCAATCGTGCGCCTCGTTATGCACAGTCTGGCAAAGAAGGTGAAACAGGCTTGCGCTTTCTTGAGTTGAAATCCATGGCAGATGTGGGACTTGTTGGGCTTCCAAATGCTGGGAAATCCACATTTATTTCTCGTGTTTCCAATGCTAGACCTAAAATTGCTAATTACCCTTTTACTACATTAGCGCCCTCGCTTGGGCAGGTTTTTATGGATGATGGTGATGGCTTTGTGGTGGCTGATATTCCAGGTTTGATTGGTGGGGCGCATGAAGGCAAAGGGCTTGGGCATCGCTTTTTGAAACATATTGAGCGGACGCGTGTGTTATTGCATTTGGTAGATGTGGTGCATCCAGAAGGTCAAAGTATTACTGATCAAGTGCGCGAGATTGAGCAGGAGCTGCGTGGTTATGGTGATACAGTCTGGTTAAAGACACGTTACCTGGTGTTAAATAAGATGGATTGTGTGTCTGAAGAGATGCGTGATACACTGATTGCCGAAGCGGATACGTTAGGACTTAAATATTATAGTATTTCGGCAGTGACAGGTGCGGGAACAAAACCTTTATTGTATGATTTGTATGATGCAGTGAAACGTGCACAAGCAGATGAAAATGCAGCCTTGGATAAAGAAGGAAGTGTGAGTGAAGCTCGCAATGTATGGGTGGAGAAGGAATAGGAATATAGTGATTCAAACACGCCAAGATTTATCACATGTGCAGCGTGCCATTGTAAAAATTGGCAGCTCATTATTGACCGATGCGAATGCAGGTATTCGTATGTCCATGGTGGAGCATATCGCGGCGCAAGTCTATGCCATGCAACAGGCTGGGATTCAGGTGTGTATTGTTTCATCGGGCGCGGTGGCGATTGGGCGTGTGCATTTGGCTTGGTTGGATAAAGATTTGTCTGTGCATGAAAAGCAGGCTGCTGCTGCTGTAGGGCAAACTTGGCTGATAGAGGCTTATCGGCAGGCATTTGCACAGTATGATGTGCAGGTGGCGCAGATGTTATTAACCAAAGATGATTTGCGTCATCGCCGTCGTTATTTGAATGCCAGCAATACCAGTGAAACATTGTTTTCAGCAGGTATTGTGCCGATTGTAAATGAGAATGATACGGTGATGGTCGAAGAAATTAAATTTGGTGATAACGATACGCTTGGGGCACTGGTTGGCTTGATGGTCAATGCAGATTTATTGGTCATGATGACAGATGTGGATGGTTTGTACGATGGTAACCCCAATGAACATCATGATGCCAAGCGTTGTTCTATTATTCACGAACTGAATGATGATGTGATGGCAATGGCTGGTGGTAGTGATAGTCAGTTTGGTACAGGTGGTATGTTGAGTAAACTCACGGCTGCTGAAATTGCTACGCGTGGTGGCGTGGTGGCAGCGATTGTGAATGGACAGCAAGAAGGCGTGCTTACAGATTTATTGTCAGGCAAAGATGTTGGTACCTTGTTTCTATGCGGTGAAGATCGTCATAGCCGTCATCAACATTGGATTGCCGACATACTACATGTTGCTGGGCAGCTACATGTTGATGCTGGAGCTGCGCAGGCAATTATACATAACGGTGCAAGCCTGTTGCCTATTGGTATGACAGATGTACAAGGTGATTTTGATAAAGGTGAATGTGTTGAAGTGGTTGCAGATGCCGTAGTGATTGCGCGTGGTTTATGCAATTATAATTCGACGGACTTAAGGCGTGTGCAAGGACTTTCTAGCCAAGAAATGGCAAAAATATTGGGTTATAAAGATTTCACATCGGTGATTCATCGCGATAATTTGGTGTTAAAGATAAGAGGTAATTCATGAGTGATGCAAAACAAGTTATAGAAGCATTGGGTATCAAAGCAAAAGCGGCATCACGTAACATGCGTATGATTGAAACACGAGTCAAAGATGAAGCTTTGAAAATTGCAGCTGGCTTATTTCGCAGTGAAATGGCGGAAATTCTGGCTGCCAATGCTTTGGATATGAAAGCTGCGGATGAAAATAACCTTGAAGCGGCGTTGAAAGATCGTTTGGCGCTTAATCCTGAACGTGTGGAAGCGATGGCGCAGGGTTTGGAAGAAATTGCGGCTTTGGCTGACCCAGTCGGGGCTATTTCGGATTTGGTGTATCGCCCATCTGGCATTCAGGTTGGACATATGCGTGTGCCATTGGGTGTGATTGGCATCATTTATGAGTCTCGCCCTAATGTAACGGCGGATGCAGCAGCTTTGTGTCTAAAATCAGGCAATGCGGCTATTTTACGTGGTGGTTCTGAATCGATTCATTCCAACCGAGCCATTGCGATTGTTTTACGTCGTGCTTTGAGTAAAGCAGGTGTGCCAGAAGATGCAGTACAACTGATTGATCAAACAGATCGTGCTTTGGTGGGCGCATTGTTGGCGGCTGAAGATTATGTAGATGTCATTATTCCGCGTGGTGGAAAATCTCTGGTGGCGCGTGTATCTGCCGATGCCAAAGTGC
>CAYPXU010000174.1:0-3232 GCA_964414875.1 uncultured Zetaproteobacteria bacterium
CTGCTAAAATGACTGCTTTGAGTATATCAGACATGTTGAATAACCTCTTTATCTATCAAATATGCAATCACTTGGTCTACACAAACGCTTAAATCATCGCGACCAGTATCCACACGAATTTCTGGATTCTCAGGTGCTTCATAAGGTGATGAGATACCTGTAAAATCAGCAATTTCACCTGCTCTCGCTTTTTTATACAAACCTTTTACATCACGCGACTCACACACGTCCAAGGCTGTATCGCAATGCACTTCAATAAAATTTTCACCCACAATCGCACGCACTTTTTCACGCTCTGCCCGAAATGGTGAAATAAATGCCGTTAACGTCAAAACACCTGCTTGTACAAACAAACCTGCCACTTCACCCACACGGCGAATATTTTCAATCCTATCATCATTAGAAAAAGTTAAATCGGCACACAAACCATGGCGTACATTATCGCCATCAATCACAAAGGTTCTCGCTTTCATTGCATATAAACGCGCTTCCACAGCATTCGCCAAAGTCGATTTTCCTGCACCAGAAAGACCTGTAAACCAAAGCACTGCACCACTGTGACCATTTAAAGCCTCGCGCATTTCCGTTGTAACTTCAGATTGATGCCAGACTACATTTGAACTTTTCTGCTGCTTATCAGACATATCAGCCCCTTTTCCAAGTCGTACCTGCTGCACCATCTTCAAGCACAATACCCAGTGCAGCCAATTCATCACGAATAGCATCTGCACGCGCAAAATCTCGTGATTTTTTGGCTTCTGTGCGTTCTAGAATCAAGGTTTCAATCGCAGCACTATCATCGCTATCACCCTGAAACCAAGTTTCAGCATCTTGCTGAACAATACCCAGTAAAGCAGACATCGCAGAAAAATGCTGAATGTCTAAAGAAATATCAATACCATCATTCAAGCCTTTATTGATACGGCGTGAGCATTCAAATAATTCTGCTAGACCTTCTGGAGTATTAAAATCATCATTTAATGCAGCAGCAAAAGCTTCTGTAACATTGCTTCCCCCTACTATCTTACCCGCCAAACGCCGTTTGGTTTCATACAACCTATCAAGACCTGCTTTGGCAACGTCCAGCGCATTATCTGAAAAATCCAAAGGTGAGCGATAATGGGTGCCCAATACAAACATGCGCAATACTTCTGGCTGGTATTTTTTAAGAACTTCACGAATGGTAAAAAAGTTACCCAATGATTTGGACATTTTCTCGGCATTGATATTCACAAAACCATTGTGCAACCAGAAGCGCGCAAAATCACCGCCATTGGCAGCGCAAGCTTGGGCAATTTCATTTTCATGATGTGGAAACTTTAAATCCATACCACCACCATGAATATCAAACGTATTACCCAAATGCTCACAACTCATCGCAG
This sequence comes from uncultured Zetaproteobacteria bacterium, assembly GCA_964414875.1. Classification (GTDB taxonomy): domain Bacteria; phylum Pseudomonadota; class Zetaproteobacteria; order Mariprofundales; family Mariprofundaceae. The sequence continues at coordinate 1,383 of CAYPXU010000174.1, forward strand.
AACATTCGATATGCCAACCTGGACGACCTGCACCCCATGGCGATTCCCAAGAAGGCTCGCCTTCTTTTGCACGCTTCCACAATACAAAATCGAGTGGGTCACGTTTGGAATCATCCACATCCACACGACTACCAGATTCTAAATCATCAATATTTTTACCTGACAACTTGCCATAACCATCAAATGAGCGCACCGCATACAACACATCCCCAGATTCAGACACATAAGCACAATCCCGCGCAATCAAAGCTTCAATCATAGCAATCATAGAGCCCATATGTGTGGTCGCACGCGGTTCAAGGCTTGGACGCAAACAACCCAAAGCATCCATATCTTGATGAAATTCAGCAATCATATCATCGGTTAGCGTATCAATATCAATGTTTCTCTCAGCGGCGCGAGCAATAATTTTATCATCCACATCGGTAAAATTACGTACATAGTTCACATCATAACCAAGATTTTTCAACCAGCGATACACCACATCAAACACAATCATGACGCGTGCATGACCCACATGACAATAGTCATAAACCGTTACACCGCAGACATACATGCCCACTTTCCCTTCTTGCAGTGGTGTAAAAACCTGCTTCTTTCCGACCAAGGAGTTGTGTAGCTGCAAACTCATGAGTCTAACAAATCCTGCAAACGTTCAGTCACGCCTTCTTTACCCAGAAAATCCACCACAGCAGACATTTCAGGGCCGTGTACAGCACCACTTAATGCCACACGTAATGGCATAAACAGATTCTTACCTTTGCAACCCGTCTGCTCTTTCACGGCATTCATCCAAAGCTTCCAGTCTGCCTCGTTCGAATCCTGCCAAAGCTGCAATGCCGCAGCATAAAAACCATCTGCAGCACCATCTACAACAGCCCGCGCATCTTCAGCCAATGCTGCTTGAACATCCAATAAACGTATAAAGTGAGCAGCATCTTGAGCACGTTCCAAGTTGCCTCGCACCAAATTCACAAACTCAATATTCGCCGCAGGCAGATGCGCTTGCACCAAAGGCAATAAAGCATTGCCATCCAAGTGATGCAGCAAACGTGTATGCCAGCGCCACATTTCATCATTCGACCATTTGACCGATGAGCGCGAAATATGCTCGGCATCAAATGCCTGTAATAAATCTTCAATCTGTAGTGCATCATCAGCGATATTGGGATGACCAAGACGTGTCATCGCCTGTACCAAAGCCTGTGGAATCAAGCCATCTTCACGCAATTCTGCTACTGAATGACTACCTGTACGTTTGGATAGTTTCGCACCATCTTCACCCAGCAATAAACCATGATGAACATAAGTCGGCACGCTTAAATTCAAAGCTTCCAACAACCACACTTGATACGCCGAATTGGTCAAATGATCATCGCCACGCAAGGCATGGGTAATACCATCAACCGCATCATCAATGGCGTTGGGAAGCAAGAATGTGAATGTGCCATCTGAGCGCACCACCACAGGGTCATCCAAATCACGGCGCGCAAATACCACATCACCGCGCAAGGCATCTGGTACACGCACTTCACCGTCCGTATCATGAATTGCTAAACGCCATACAAAACTTTCAGGCGCTGCACGCTGCAATGATTCTTCATTGGATAACTTGCGACATTTGCCTGAATAACGTGGTGGCAATCCTCTTGAAGTCGCCAATTTACGATCCAGACCCAATTGCGTTTCCGTACAAAAACAACGGTATGCCAAACCTTTCTCAGCCAAGGCATCAAGGGCTTCTTGATGTTGCCCTGCATGCTTGGATTGAAACAGCGCATCGCCATCCCAATCTAGACCCAACCACAACAAATCTTGTTTTAAGGCTTCAACAAATTCCGCTTCTGAAC
>CAYPXU010000175.1:0-3192 GCA_964414875.1 uncultured Zetaproteobacteria bacterium
TTTTATTGCATTTAGAATGTGAAGTCTCCTTGTGAGTCTTGCATCAATTACAAAGCATAGGAAAACGCTTTAGATATTGGGAAGGGTAAGAATCTCCACACCATCATCGGTAACAGCTAATGTATGCTCAAACTGGGCGGATAATGATTTATCTCGAGTAACGACGGTCCAATCATCAGAGAGAACTTTTACCGCAGCGCGACCAAAATTTACCATTGGTTCAATGGTAAATACCATGCCTTTTTTGAGTGCCATGCCTGCACCAGGTTTGCCGTAATGTACGATTTGTGGTTCTTCGTGGAATACTCGCCCAATACCATGCCCACAATATTCACGTACCACACTGCATTTTTCACCTTCAACATATTGCTGAATAATATGACCAATATCACCCAATGTTGCACCAGGTTTGACCACAGAAATGCCCAAGTCTAGAGCTTTACGGGCAATTTCGGTGACCTTTTTAGCACGAACTTTGGGTGTGCCAACATAAAAGGTTTTACTGGTATCACCATGCCAGCCATTGATGATGCTCGTGACATCGACATTGATAATATCGCCGTCTTTAATTTTTTTATCGGCAGGAATACCATGACAAACCACATGATTCACTGATGTACACACTGATTTTGGAAAACCATGATAATTGAGTGGGGCAGGGGTTGCGCCATGTTTGATGCTATAATCATGTACAATTTCATTGATTTCATTGGTGGTAATACCAGGGAGGATATATTCCTCAATCATCACCAGCGTATTGGCTGCATGAATACAAGCAGGGCGCATTTGATCAATTTCTTTAGGTGTTTTGATAAGAGCCATGGGAATCCTTTATGATAACTTCGAGAAAATCATTACTTGCAGATGGCGTATTCTGACCTAATCTACTGGTAACGTCATTACTCTTGAATAAGACAATCGCTAAATGCTTGATTGTATGGTTCAGGCGTTAGAAAGTTAGTAAGCGACTTGGGTCGCTCTGGAGCGAATGTTATGAAGCTTTACTTGGTGCAGCATGGTTTGGCAGTGGATGAAAGTGAAGATGAGCAACGCCCACTATCCAATCAAGGACGTGAGGATATTGTGCGAACGGGGGGGGTTTTAAGCCTTTTTGAGCGTCCGCAACCTGTACGTATTGTACATTCACACAAATTACGAGCCAAGCAGTCTGCCGAGATGTTTGCTGAGGCTTGGGGCTGTGCAGTGGTTGAAAATTCCTCTGAATTATTCCCCCGTGCGGACCCACATGTATGGGCATCACGTTTGGTAGAAATTCATGAAGATATGATGTTGATTGGGCATTTACCGTATTTACCGCGCCTCGCGTCATTACTCTTATGTGGTCAACCCGATAGGGAAGTGGTGCGCTTTCGTAATGGCGGTGTTGTATGCTTAGAGCGTACGGAAAATGACTGGAGTGTTTGTTGGCAAGTGAATCCAACGCTTTTTTACCCCAAAGATTAAGTAACACTATGGATCATCATCGATATAAATAAGGCGGGGGTTTACACCTTATTTACGACCATATAACTCATTCAATAATTTTGAAGTAGTCCAACATGCATCATTACTTTCTGGCATGGCTTGCATACGCCAACACCAGTTGTTTTCTAACGTTCCTGGTGTGTTAAAGCGAGCGCTGGCATCCAATTCCAATAAATCCTGCATAGGAATAATAGCTAGAATGGCAGGGGATACGAGTGCGGCACGAATCATTGCCCATGGCATATCTTCAGCGGTAACATCCAAATAGGCCATCAAGTGTTGACGCTCAGCATCAGAAGCTTCTTGCCACCAACCCATGGAGGTATTGTTATCATGGGTGCCTGTATAGGTGACCATATCATGGCTATGTTGATGGGGGAGGTAAGGGTTATCAGCATCACCACCAAAAGCGAATTGAAGTATTTTCATGCCAGGAAGTTTGAACTTCTTACGTAGCACATGAACTTCTTCGGTAATCAGACCCAAATCTTCAGCAATCAATGGCAATTGACCAAATGTATCTTGCAGAGCTTGCAATAGCTCATCACCAGGAGCTTTACGCCATTCACCCTCAATACCATCTTCACGATGTCCAGGAATCGCCCAGTAAGCCTCTAAACCACGAAAGTGATCAATACGAAGCATATGCATACGTTTAACTTGCACACGAACGCGTTCAATCCACCAAGTGAAGTTCGACTCTTGCATTTTATCCCATAAATACAGCGGGTTGCCCCAGCGTTGACCTGTTTCAGAGAAATAATCAGGTGGTACACCCGCAACCTCATTACACATACCATCTTCATTGACCGTAAAAAATTCGCGGTTCGCCCAAACATCTGATGAATCATGGGCAACATAGATTGGCAAATCACCGAATAATTGCACACCGCGTGATTCCGCATGCTCTTTGATGCTCTGCCATTGCTCTGTAAATAAAAATTGTTCGAAAATAATCTGGTGGCTATGGGCAAGCAACGTGTGTGATGCTTCTTTTAAAGCTGTTGGATCACGATCACGCAAATCTTCTGGCCATTGCCACCAAGCCATGCCCTCATGTACAATTTTAAGTGATGCAAATAAAGCATAATCTTCTAACCAAGCCTTATTTTCATGCCTAAATAGCTTTATTTGCTCACGTAATTCCGCGTTACTTTCAACCTCTTGCCAAAAACACAATGCTGCTTTAGCTCGTGCAGTCGCCAAACATAAATCACCTTCAATAACGTTTTGAATATCCTTTTCTGTTAGCCAGCCTTTTTGCTCTGCTATGCGTAAATCAATTAAATCTGGATTACCCGCAGAAGAAGAAAGGGATTCATAGGGTGAGCCATGGCTATGCGTAGGCCCCAAAGGCAAGAATTGCCAAATACGGTAACCACCTTCAACGATTTGATCGATAAACTGCAAAGCTTCCACACCCAAAACACCATGTTTAAAAGGCCCTGGTAGGGATGTTAAGTGTAATAAAACACCTGATTGGCGTTGTTCAAGGCATGAGGTCATTCGCTTCCAGCTCCGCCACGACGCATGGCTCCGCCACCCTCTGCATCACCACCACCCTGAGAGATAGCACGGTCAAGATTTTCAGGTGCAGTACAGCCCATCAATTGGTAAAGCTTTTTTAAATGTTGGCGGTACAGATTATCAAAATCTTTTACTGCGCCAGAAGGGTTATAATCACCAAACCACCAGCACCAGTCAGAT
>CAYPXU010000176.1:0-3160 GCA_964414875.1 uncultured Zetaproteobacteria bacterium
TACGCCTGGAACAAGGGAGCCTTGCAATGGGAATAGAAGGGCTGCTTGATAAAGGTTTTATTACAACCACTGCAGATAAGTTAATTAATGGTGCGCGTGCTGGCTCGCTTTGGCCAATGACCTTTGGTTTGGCATGTTGTGCGGTTGAGATGATGCATGCAGGTGCTTCGCGTTATGACTTGGATCGTTTTGGTATTGTGTTTCGCCCATCGCCGCGTCAGTCGGATGTGATGGTGGTAGCTGGAACGTTGTGTAATAAAATGGCGCCAGCTTTGCGTAAGGTTTATGATCAAATGTCGGAACCTCGTTGGGTTATTTCTATGGGTTCATGCGCCAACGGTGGTGGTTATTATCACTATTCTTACGCTGTAACACGGGGCTGTGATCGTATTGTTCCTGTTGATATTTATGTGCCAGGTTGCCCGCCAACAGCTGAAGCGCTGCTGTATGGTTTTATTCAGTTGCAAGAAAAAATTAAACGTACCAATACGATAGCGCGGTAGTATATATGAGCGATATAAAACAAGAGCAGGATATGGAACAAGAGCAAAATGTGGAGCAAGCCGAGTTGATGGAATTAACTGGTTTGCAAGAGCGTTTTGGTGGTTTGGTGCAATCTATTAGTGAAGGCATTGACTGCCCTGTGGTTGTGGTAGATAGAAAGAGCATTGTTGATGTTTGTCAGTATTTAAAGGATGAGCAAGGCTATGAGATGCTGATCGACTTGTGTGGCGTGGATATGTCTGAGCATCCTAGCTTTGTTGATGGCGATGCGCGTTTTGAAGTGGTCTATAATTTACTCTCGATTCAACATAACAAACGCTTGCGTGTGAAAGTATTGTTGGCGGCGCGGGAGCTGATTTCCTCGGTTGTTGAAGTTTGGCCGACAGTAAACTGGTTTGAGCGTGAAGCATTTGAAATGTATGGCATTATCTTTAATCATCACCCTGATTTGCGCCGCTTGTTGACGGATTATGGTTTTGAAGGGCACCCGATGCTTAAAGACTTCCCATTGACGGGGCGTGCGGAAATCTTCTTTGATGAAGAGCAATGGCGCTGTGTTTATCGTCCGAACAAATTGGAAAATCGCGTATTGATTGAAAGAACGTGGCCGGGGGTAGACCGTGGCTGAGATTAAAAATTATACTTTAAACTTTGGTCCGCAGCATCCATCTGCACATGGTGTATTGCGCTTGGTGTTGGAGCTGGATGGCGAAGTGGTTGAGCGTGCCGAACCGCATATTGGTTTGTTGCATCGCGGCACTGAAAAGTTGTTTGAATACAAAACATATTTGCAGAACGTGCCTTATTTCGATCGTTTTGATTATGTATCCATGATGGCAAATGAGCATGCTTATGCTTTGGCTGTTGAAAAGCTAATGGCTGTTGAAGTGCCTGAGCGTGCGCAGTATATCCGAGTGATGTTTGCGGAATTAACGCGTATTTTGAATCATTGTCTGTGGCTTGGTGCGGCGGCTCTTGATATCGGTGCAATGACAGTATTCTTGTATTGCTTCCGTGAACGCGAAGATATTTTTGATTTTTATGAAGAAGTGTCGGGTGCGCGTATGCATGCTGCATATTTCCGTCCAGGTGGCGTGGCGCAGGATTTGCCAGAAGGGCTTTTGCAAAAAATCAAAGCTTTTACAGATACTTTTCCTGGTTATATCGATGAGTATGAAACACTGCTTACGGAAAATCGCATTTGGAAACAGCGTAATGTCGATATTGGTGTGGTTGATAGAGAAGCGGCATTGGCATGGGGTTTTAGTGGGCCAATGATTCGTGGTTCGGGTGTTGAATGGGATTTGCGCAAGACTCAGCCGTATGATGTTTATGATAAGATGGAATTTGATATTCCAGTTGGCGCAACGGGTGATTGTTATGATCGTTATTTGGTGCGTGTTGAAGAAATGCGTCAGTCCAACGAGATTATTCGTCAATGTATTGAATGGTTGGCGGTCAATCCTGGTCCAATCAAATCGGATGATGCTCGTTTGAGCAAGCCATCGCGTGAATCTATGAAGGGCGATATGGAAGCCTTGATTCATCACTTTAAACACTTCTCTGAAGGTTATCATGTGCCCGAAGGTGAAGTGTATGCGGCTGTTGAGCATCCAAAGGGTGAGTTTGGTGTGTATTTGGTATCTGATGGTTCAAATAAGCCATATCGCATGAAGGTGCGTGCATCTGGATTTGCGCATATAGAAGCGTTGGATTATATGTGTCGTGGTCATATGTTGGCTGATGTGGTAACTATTTTAGGAACGCAAGATATTGTGTTTGGGGAGGTGGATCGATGAGCGAAGTAGAGAGCGTTCGTTTCACCGAACAGCGATTGACTGAGATTGCTGCGCTGGTGAAAAAGTACCCAGCAGCACGTTCAGCATTGTTGCCAGTATTGCATATGGCTCAGGAAGATTTTGGTTATTTGCCGATGCATGTGCAGCAATTGGTTGCCGATACATTGGCTTTGCGTTTGATGATTGTGCGTGAAGTGGTGACTTTTTATACCATGTTTCGTGAACACGAAGCGGGAAAATATCGTTTGGAAGTGTGTACCAATGCGGGTTGTATGCTCAATGGTGCGGATGAATTGGTGCAGCATATTACCCAAAGCTTGGGTATTAATGTCGGTGAAACCACAGCGGATGGCATGTTTACTGTAACGGAAGTGGAGTGTGCAGGAGCTTGTTCAGGAGCGCCTGTGGTGCAAATTAATAATGAGTACCATGAAAAAGTTGATGCCGCTTATATGGATGCTTTTATTACCAAGGTGAATGCTAGCGCAGAGGGGAATCAAGCATGATTTCATCGGATCCTAAGCAAGTAAAAGCGATTTGTTTTGACCGTATTCATTTGCAAGGTCAGCCAGGTCTTGAAGTTGCGCGTAAAAACGGAGCTTATAAGTTTTTACCAACGGTGTTGAAAGATTTTGATAGTGAGCAGATTGTTGATGAAGTGAAAAAATCTGGTTTACGCGGGCGTGGTGGGGCTGGATTTCCAACTGGTTTGAAATGGTCATTTGTGCCGCGTAATACGGGTAAACCAACGTATTTGCTGTGTAATGCCGACGAAGGTGAGCCTGGCACATTTAAAGATCGTGATATTATGCGTTTTGATCCGCATTTGCTGATTGAAGGCATGATTATGGCGGGTT
>CAYPXU010000177.1:0-3129 GCA_964414875.1 uncultured Zetaproteobacteria bacterium
TGTGCGAGTCATATCCGAACGATGCCGATTTGTAATGTGAATAGCAAAGTAATCAAAGCTTTATACACGGCATTACATCCACGAGCAGCACTTCTTGCTGATGAACTTCATCGATTAAGCGGAAGCCTCTGCCAAAATAACTGCGCGCATGGGTGAAGGATAACCTTCAATAGTTTTGCAGCGATCATTTGGATCAAGAAAATCGGATAGTGATTCAAACTGCATCCAATCGGTGCTTCGTTGCTCGTCTGTTGATGTTGTATCAATATCAACACAACGAATATTTTTAAACCCACAACGCGAGAGCCATAGTTCCAACATTTTCACTGATGGAATAAACCACACATTGCGCATTTTGGCATAGCGTCCTTTAGGTATTAAACAGGCTTGTTCATCGCCTTCAATCACCAGCGTTTCCAACACCAATTCACCACCCTTGCGTAACAAACCTTTTAGCTGCGAGAGGTGATCCAAGGGTGATTTGCGATGGTATAAAATACCCATAGAAAACACGCTATCAAATGCGCCCGTACCCTGCGGAATATCATCAATACCGACTGGTAATAAAAAGGCATTGGATTCAGGGCTGTAACGTTTCATCGTTGCAAAATGCATGGAAAATAAAGGTGTAGGATCAATACCCATCACCAAATCAGCACCCTCTCCCAGCATCCGCCACATGTGATAACCCGAACCACAACCCACATCCAATACGGTGCGCCTATTCAAGGGTGCGATATGTTTCTGAACACGCTGCCATTTCCAATCGGAGCGCCATTCTGTGTCAATATGTACGCCGAACATATCAAACGGACCTTTGCGCCACGGGTGCATTTTTTTTAGTGCTGTTTCGATGCCTTCTAATTGATCAGACATATTTTCGGCACAAACACTGACCGTATCTTCACTAAACTTAAGCGTTGCTGTTTGTGTCTCGGGTAAGGCATGAAAGCCCGACTTCCAACGCCCCAAATCACCATGTTTAAGAATTTTTTGCCAGCCTTGATCGTATAACGCCAAGTATTGCTCTACATCACCTACCAAATCCGATGTGCGCAAGGCTGCTTCTAAATGCGCCCGCTCTTTATCACGATAGGCTTTCATTTAAACGCCAGCATCGAAGCAAAATTAAAACACTGAAACCAAGTCTGGCTATCAGCAAATCCTGCTTGTTTTAGACGGCTATGATGAGTTTCCAATGACTCAGAAATCAACACATTTTCTAAGGCTTGGCGTTTCTGACTTACTTCCAATTCTGAGTAACCCTGACTACGTTTGAAAACCTCGTGTAATTGAGTCTGGCGATCATTCTTCCCTAAATCATCAAAGGAAACTTTTTCCGATAAAACCAATACACCACCTGGTCTTAACCCTTCTACTATACCCGATAATAAAGCTTCACGTTCGTCCATAGGAATAAATTGCAATGTGAAATTCAGCACCACAACAGAAGCATTTTCAATGGCTATATCTTCAATGTTCGCAAGCTTTAATGCGATAGGAACATCACCATCATCTGCTTTCACATAACCCAAACATTTATCGAGCATAGCCTGCGAATTATCCACCCCGATAATCTTGCAGCCCTCTACCTGAATGCCATGTCGCATCGCCAATGTTGCAGCGCCAAGTGAGCAACCCAGATCATATAAACGGCTGCTTTTTTGCGCATATTGCGCAGCAATCACAGCAATCATTTGCAATGTTAGCCCATAGCCCGGCACTGAACGCTGAATCATATCAGCGAATACACGTGTTACCTTATCATCAAAGCTAAAACCTTGAACTTGCTGCTGTTTATCAGCATAAATGCGATCTTGTGTCATGCTCTACAAATTATTCCTGAGCACTTCGAATCACTTCTTGCCCATGATCAAAAATAGCTTCTTTGCGAATGCACTCTAGCCCTTTTAATGGCAGTAACTTCTCAAATTCAGCCACTTCATGTGGTTTTCCCCGTGTTTCGGGGTGTTTTGCAATCAAATAGGAGCAAATATCACAATATTCTTCGATGGAAATTTCATAGGTGCCGATGCGTTTACCGACTGTAATAATTTCTTCTTTATCATAGCCAATCAATGGTGATAACAATGGCAATGGGCTGACATCATAAATCGCACGAATGTTTTCCACCGTTTGACTTGCTACCTGCCCCAAAGAATCACCTGTAATCAAAGCATGGGCATTAATTTCTTCAGCTACTTCGGCAGCGGAGCGAATCATCTGACGTTTATAAATAATCATGCGGTATTTATCAGGCACCATGGCAATGGCATGGCGTTGAAATTCTTCCAAATCAATCATCAACAAACGTGTGCGCCCTTGATATTGGGATAAACATTTGGCGAGATTTTTAATCTTGGAAAAATCGCGGTTGATGGTGCTGTTATACAAATGCACCAAGGTCACCTTCATGCCGCGTTTCATCATGGTGTAGGCTGCAACGGGTGAATCAATACCACCTGAAAATAGCACCACCCCTTTGCCCGATGAGCCGACTGGAAGACCGCCTGCACCTTTGCGTTTATCGGTATAAATAAAGCTACCATCCGCAGTAACTTCCACATGCACGGTAATATCTGGATTGCTTAAATCGACATTCAAATTCAAGGCATTTTTAAGAAAACCACCGACTTCGAAATTGAGTTCTGGGCTGGTCAAAGCAAAACGTTTGTCTGAGCGGCGTGCTTTTAAACGAAATGATTTGCCTGAAACATCTCCAAAAGTTTCGCGCACCACACGCTCTGCCACGGCACGAATATCATCCAATTCAGATTTGGCTTCATGCATCACCGCAAAATTGCTAATGCCTGGAATCAATGCCAAGAGATCAAGCAGTGCATCATCAATGCTGTCCATTTCCAGAATGGTGCGGTCATGTTTACGAATCAGACGTTGCGGTTTGAGCAGGTGTTTTAAATTATCCGCCATTTTCTTTTCAAACACACGTTTGTTTTTGCCTTTGAGTGATAACTCGGCGAAATGAATCAATATCTTTTGCATCGCCGCATCATAATGATTTTATGGGCATTCATCCAATGAAGTAGTTACTTCTTGTTGTCACCCTAGAGAGCAGTAGCTTCACGGCATGACTGATACTTCTTCACCCTCAACACAAACTGTTACCAT
>CAYPXU010000178.1:0-3106 GCA_964414875.1 uncultured Zetaproteobacteria bacterium
CCTCCCCGACGAAGCGGCACGCGGCGGCGTTGAAGACCGTGTTGCACGGGTAGGGCACGTCCCCCCGCGTGAGGATCGGGTTCCCCGGAAAACGCTGGAAGGGGTACAGCTCGTTCATCGGCTCCTCCGCCGTGTCAGTTTTCCATGTTTCAGAAAGCTCAATGGTATTACCATAAGATTTGCTCATTTTACGCCCATCCAAACCTGGTAGTTTAGAGGCTGGCATCAGCAATGATTGTGGCTCAGGAAATAAAGGAGGAATGCCTTTGCGGTACAAATGATTAAAACGACGCGCTATTTCACGGGTCAACTCAATATGTGGCACCTGATCTTCACCCACAGGCACAGCATCGGCGCGATAGATTAAAATATCGGCAGATTGCAATAAAGGATAACCCAAGAAGCCGTATGTTCCCAAATCTTTTTCGCGCAATTGCTCGATTTGATCTTTATACGTTGGTACACGCTCCAACCACGAAAGCGGAGTCATAAATGAGAATAATAGGTGCAATTCAGCATGCTCGGGAACTTCTGACTGGATGAACATCACACTTTTTTCAGGGTCAATGCCGACAGCAAGCCAATCAATCAGCATATCCCAGATAGTATCTTTGACAATTTCAGGGTTGGCATAATCAGTGGTAAGTGCATGCCAATCGGCGGCAAAAAAGAAACATTGCTGCTCTTCCTGCAGTGTTAGCCAGTTTTCAAGGACGCCTTTATAGTGCCCAAGGTGTAAGCGACCGGTAGGGCGCATGCCCGATAAAATACGCATTGGCTTAGTCTGGTCGGTGTTTTTTGTTTCAGTAGTCACAACTTCCTCTCAATCATAAAGAGCTGCATCATGGCAGCACAAACAGCCATTGAAAAGAAGCGATTGACGAATGTATAACTGCCCCTACAATGCGCGCCATCGCACATGGCGCTTTAGCTCAGTTGGTTAGAGCACCGGAATCATAATCCGGGTGTCCGGGGTTCGAGTCCCTGAAGCGCCACCATTCATTGAATGGTTATTGGAATAACAATAACTTAGGCTATATAAAGAAGCCACCCACATATTTTTGTACAAAGTTTGGTACAAAAAGGGTGGCTTTTATATGGCTAAATTCAAAAAACAATACCCATTATGAAATCAAGATTCATCCATCTTTTATTTTAGACGTGCCATACCTGAAAGCTTACGCCACCACTTTCATGGCAAGCGTGAAATTAAATTTTCGCTTAAAATATCTGAGTCATCCAAAGCTGTTCGTCTCCTTAATGTATTAACTGTTAAAGTTGATGCTGTATTTTGTAGTGTTTCTGCATATTGCATTGAATCTGATCAAAGCTGAGAAATCATCCAAAATTGACATTAAGAACCAGAGGCTTAAAGCTCATTGGTATCATGATTATTTGGCAAGCTCTTAATGGGAAAATAATAGTTTTAATGCGATTTCTCTAGATGTTTCTACTTTGCGTTGTCAGTGTACAGGTTTGTGTATGATTTTAAAAGTTGCCGTGTTACGCTATAGGCTATAGGGTAACTAAATGTTCGATTATACGCTTTTTAAAGGATGGAGTGATGGTTGATTATCCAAGATAGATTCACATCAGATTTATTTAACCTGCGAAAATTATCGCCGCTACTATGGTCTTTAAGGTGCGTGCTGTTGTTATTGTCTTGTTTTTTAGTTCTTAAGCCTGTGCAGGCTGAAATATTTGATAATATTCATTATTTAGTGACTCAAGAGCGCCATATAGAGGCTATCAAAGCGCTTGAAATATGGATGCGAGATCATTCCCGTGATGAGCAGGGCTTGTTTATGTTGGCTGAGCAATACACTTATGCAGACATGTTGCCACAAGCAATAACAACATTTAGGCATGTATTGGATTTGCGCCCGAGCTTCTCCGAAGCATATATGAATTTGGCCGTAATATATGATGCTTTGGGTGAATATAAAGCTGCTATTGAGGCAATGGATGCATACCTTAAAGAGCATGTGGATTCTCCAAAGGCACATAACAACCTGGCAAGATTGCATGTGAAAATGGCTTTAAAACATTATCAACATGCTTGGGCTCAAGGCTATGATTCTAGCGCTCAATATAAGGTTAAGAAGTTACAACAGTTACTTAAATTTAATCAATATAAACCTGTTGCGGTTGAATGATGCTATTATTTGATTTTGTTCAAGCAGAGGGATACTTTGGTGTTTAAATTTTTATCAATTGTTTATAGCGTTTTATTATTATGCTTACCTCTATCGGCACAGGCTGCAGATAGAAATATTTTATCCAATGAGTTGCTAAGTACACAGTCTTTAAATGTGTATTCTGATGTTGATGCATTATGGGCTTTATTACAGCGTATGGATAAGAGTCTATGGGATATGCATGCCTCTGAGCGAATTTCAAAATCAGATATTGATCGTTTATTTTCAATGGATTGTAGTGCTGTGGGATTGCACTTTGATGGTGCTCGAGCCTTACGAGAGGATGCTCAAGCTTCTGCCAGTGATCCAGGGTTAGATTTAGAGGGGGGGATTCGAAGTGGTTTAGATCAAACTAATGGTGGTAATGTGACTAACTCTAGGCAATCAGCTTATATTGGCTTGGGTTGGGATGTGCTTAATGGCGGCTTGCGAGAAAATAAAGGTAAAGCTCGCTGGTTTGACTTAAGAGCTGATAGAGCTGATTTGCGTGCTGAAATGGAATATGAAAATAGACTTAATCAGTGTCGAGCCGATCGGATACCCAATGCTTTTTTGCCTCAGAAAGCTAAACTTTTAAAATTGAAAATGGAGTTATTACGTTTACTTTTATCGGCTAATAGAAAAGGCTATTTACAGGGTGACCGCTATTTGGAAGATATGCTTGAGGTTGAGCAGGAGCTACAAGTAACAAGCAATGATTTATCATTTATTCAGCCAAAATTAGCATTGTTTTCACATCGAAATTTGCTATTCCCGAATATGATGCCGTTAATCAATGTAAATATTCAAGCTGTGATTGAAGCGATTGATTTGGATAAACGAGCTGATCGGATTGCTGATTTAGATGCTGATATTATTAATCAAAAGCGAGCCAATGAACGAGAGGCTCGTTTAAGGTTTTATGTGCG
>CAYPXU010000179.1:0-3092 GCA_964414875.1 uncultured Zetaproteobacteria bacterium
AATCACTGCGATAAGCAGCCAGTGTCTGGCGCGACCAGTTGCGCAACATCGCCAAACGATGCAACAGGCCTTCCACCTGATCAAATGCTTCCCCTGCTAACATAGAATGAAGTATAGACTTATTCAGAGCTCCCGTTAAATCACACGAACCCGAAATGAGCGACCCTTTAATTTACCATCACCCAGTTTCTTCAAAGCAAGCTTACTCACATCACGGCTTACAGCCACATAAGCCCACTGATCCATCACATGAATTTTACCCACTTGTTTGCCCGTAATATCTTTACCTGCTGTTAATGCACCCAATATATCACCTGGGCGTAGCTTTTGTTTTTTCCCACCACCAATTTGCAAGGTTGTCATCGCAGCTTTAAGAGCTGGCTCTTTAAGAAGCTCACTAGAAGGTAAAGGCTCTGCACCTATATCCCGCTCAAGATAATCGCCTAGAACAGTCATTTTATAATCATCTCGAAGGCTAAATAAAGTACATGCCACGCCTTGTTTACCAGCTCTGCCAGTACGTCCAATACGATGCACATGAATCTCTGGATCATGGGCAAGCTCATAGTTAATCACCACATCCAAGCCATCAATATCAAGCCCGCGTGCCGCCACATCCGTTGCTACAAGAATGGATATACTCTTATTGACAAAACGCACCATCACCTGATCACGATCGCGTTGCTCCAAATCACCATTTAAAGCCAGCGAACTAAAGCCTTCATAAATCAACGCATGAGCAACATCTTCTGTCTCACGTTTGGTATTACAAAAGATCACCGCCGATTCAGGGCGATATTGCAACAATAACAAGCGCAAGGCGCGCAAACGCGATTCATCATCATTATCCACTTGATAAAAATGCTGTTCAATCGTTTTATCATCATGCTTCGATGCGACTTCTACCATCACAGCTTGCTGCATCATACGCTTGGCAATTGATTTGGTTTGCGCCTGAAACGTTGCGCTAAAGAGTAATGTTTGACGCTGTGAAGGTGTATGTTTCACAATCGCATCCAAAGCGGACTGAAAACCCATTTCAAGCATTCTATCGGCTTCATCCAGCACCAATATTTGCAAATCATTCAAGTGTAACGAACCACGACTTAAATGATCTTCAATGCGACCTGGTGTACCGACAATAATATGTGCGCCATATTCCAGAGAACCCAATTGGGCTCGCATCGGCATGCCACCACACAATGTTAGTATTTTAACATTGGCAATCGTACGGGCTAAACGCCGCAACTCTTTTGCTACCTGATCTGCCAACTCCCTTGTTGGGCAAAGCACCAAGGCTTGCACATGAAGTTTTTGAACATTCAACTTTTCCAATAAGCCAAGCCCAAATGCTGCCGTTTTACCCGAACCCGTCTGACTTTGCGCAATGACATCTTTACCTGCTAAAATATGTGGCAGGCTTTTGGCTTGAATCGGAGTCATCATGTCATAGCTCAACGATGATAGATTTTCTAACAAATTATTTTGTAGTTCAAGATTTGAAAAAGGTGTTTGGCTCACAATAGCTTCCTATAGGTTATGCATAAAATTGATGGTTCGTAGAGTAACCGTTCCAGCTCATCAAATCACACCATTTGAATAAATGCTCCAATATTCTTAGCCTGCAAGCCTAGGAGTTTCATCAACCATGCAAAAAATTCACTTGCCCTACTTAGCGTTGCCATTAGGGCTACTTTTTATGTTTATCATCAGTATTGGCAGTGAAGTTAATACTGACGGTATCACACGTATCCCGCTTCTAAGCATGTT
Organism: uncultured Zetaproteobacteria bacterium; assembly: GCA_964414875.1. Taxonomy (GTDB): domain Bacteria; phylum Pseudomonadota; class Zetaproteobacteria; order Mariprofundales; family Mariprofundaceae. Next base: position 1,771 of record CAYPXU010000179.1, read on the forward strand.
GATTATGAATGAGTTTGCATTCTTTTTATCCGCAGCCGCAACCTATATCGGCATCAAGCATATTCAGACTATCGGCTTTAAAACAGCCTATACATTTATTGTGGCAGGTTGCATGGTACTCGTCCTACGCTTTACGCTTCTTGGCATTCAACTATGGCCATTATAATGATTATTCACGGTCATTCATGAGAATGATGAATTCAAATCACATGCACCAATCATCTATACTTCTTCACAATGCCTTGAAGCCCTGCAGTTTTCTGACTGTTAAATCAACTTGCTGGCTATCATATTCAGATAACGCCCCTACTTTTCTTAAAATCAATTGATGATCCAAAATAAATAATTTCATTCGTACAATCGAAGATGCTGTTAAACCAGCCGCATCCAGATCTTTAATTTCAACATCAAGTGGTCATGAAGAGTTGGCAGCACTATGAAATGGTTCCCAAAAGCGCCCCCTTTTTCAACACTCAGGAAGTACACTTAAGTCACTTTGCTTAGTCAGACCCGTTAGGGTCACTGGTTATAGCACCTGCTGAAGTAAATAAGAATAAGGCATAATGGGGTGAGTGAGCTATACGCTGGTCAACAGACAAAAAGAAGGCCCGCCAATGGCGAGCCTTCTTTTTAACAAATGTGATTATGAATCAGTCATCAGATAAATCTGATTCAACATCATTATCACCAGTCAAACCTCGTGGCTGGATATCCACCACTGTCGCATTACCACTACTGTCTTTCGCAGTGACTCTGAGAAACATGGACGGAGCTTCAATTTCAACAATACCTTTTTCCACTTCAACCTGTGTCTTTTCATTCTCATATTCAAATTCAATGATCTGATTTAAAGAAACGGTTACAGGCGTAGCGTATCCATTAATAATCAATTCTGCAGTCAACGACGTAACACCAACAAGATCTGTCGCTGCAAACTGAATCTTGAAGCGCCCTTCATCGGAATCAGATTTACCATGACCTTCGCCATCTCCAGCACTGAATGGCATCAGATCCGCTATCACAACAGGTGCAGTGGTATCCACTACTGTCACATTCTGCGCACCTATGCTGATATTGCCGTTGGCATCGGTTGCAGTCCAGGTAACCACTGTTGTACCCAACGGATAAGTAGCAGGCGCATTGGACACGACCGTTACTGGATTGAAGATATCCATTGCTGTAGCGCTACCGATTGCAACAGCTGTCTGTAACCCTGTTGCCTCGAAGCCAACAATATCAGCTGGCAATGTCAGACCAGGAGCAGTGGTATCCACCACTGTAACTGTCTGCGTACCGGTTGAGAACAGGCCGTTGCCGTCAGT
>CAYPXU010000180.1:0-3083 GCA_964414875.1 uncultured Zetaproteobacteria bacterium
ATGTTGTCATAGTAAGATGGCAACTAAAAAAGTAAAAGAACAAGCACGAAAAGTATTAAAAGATATATTTGGCTACGATGAATTTCGAGCCATGCAGGAAGATATTATTTGCTCCTTATTGGATGGCAAAGATGCATTTGTATTGATGCCCACAGGCGGTGGTAAATCACTGTGTTATCAGATTCCTGCGATTATGCGCGAAGGCACAGGTATTGTGGTCTCACCGTTAATTTCGTTGATGAAAGATCAGGTGGATGCATTAACCCGTTGTGGTGTAAATGCCGCATATTATAACTCATCGCTGAAAGCGGCAGAAGCAAAGGATGTGTTGGATCGCTTTGAAGCAGGTGCCTTAGACCTGTTGTACGTTGCACCAGAGAGGCTGCTGACCAAGACTTTTCAGAAACGTTTGGAAAGTGTGAAAGTGGCGATGTTTGCAGTCGATGAAGCGCATTGTGTTTCTCAATGGGGGCATGATTTCCGTCCTGAATATGTTCGACTAGGTGAATTGCGTGAAACGTTCCCTGATGTTCCGATGGTAGCATTGACGGCAACAGCCGATGAACATACACGTGAAGATATTGCAGATCGTTTAAGCCTACAGAAGGCAAAACGTCATATTTCTAGTTTTGACCGTCCAAATATTCGTTATTTGGTATCGGAAAAACGCCAGCCTTTAACACAGGTTCTACAGTTCTTGGAAGATTGGAAAGACTGTTGTGGTATTATCTACTGCTTGTCTCGCAAACGTGTGGAAGACATGGCTGTGAATCTGCAGCGTCATGGTATTCGCGCCGCTGCATATCATGCTGGCATGCCAGGGCGTTCGCGTGAAAAGGTGCAAGATGATTTTTTGCGTGATCGCGTAAAAGTGATTGTTGCAACGATTGCTTTTGGTATGGGAGTGGACAAGCCCAATGTACGTTTTGTCATTCACCATGATTTACCTAAATCGATTGAGTCATATTATCAGGAAACAGGTCGTGCGGGTCGTGATGGGCAAGAATCCGAAGCCTTGATGTTGTATGGCTCTGGCGATGTAAACTTGGTGCGTCGTTTGATTGAGAATGTCGAAAACATTGATCAGCGTCGTGTGGAAGTGCATAAATTGAACAGCATGGTGGCTCTTTCAGAGGCATTAACCTGTCGCCGACGTGTATTGTTGGGTTATTTTGGTGAAGCGATGGATCATGATTGTGGTAACTGTGATGTTTGTCTTGATCCCCCAGAGACGTATGACGGTACAGAGTTGGCACAGTTGGCGATTCGTTGTGTGAAAGAAGCCAAGGGTGATTTTGGTGTGGGTTATATTATTGATGTGCTACGAGGCTCTAAAAATGCGCGTATTATTGGTAATAAACATGAAAAACTAAAAACGCATGGCAATGGTGCGGATATCAATGGCGATGAATGGACTTCTATTTTGAGACAGTTGGTGCATCAGGGTTATTTTCAGCAAGATGTTTCACGCCGTGCCGCTCTCGTGGTAACGAAAAAAGGCGAGCTTTTACTTAAAGGCGGAGATGCGACATTGGCGCGTTATCAACCTGGAATTAAACGTAAATTACGTCGTTTTTCGCAAGGCCGAGATGCCGCTTTGTTTAAGAAGCTTATTGCTATGCGTATAGAGTTAGCAGAAGCTGAAGATGTTGCAAATCATGTTATCTTAAGCGACGTATCCTTGACTGAAATTAGCCAGTTTGTGGGTGAAATAAAAATTGATGATCTGCGAAAAGTAAGTGGCATGGGGCAACATAAGCTGGATGCTTATGGCGAAACTATTGTTGCTGTATTGAAGGCTCATGCGTCAGCAAGAGCAAGCGGTAAAATGAGTGATACCAACGGATTTCCAAAGCTTCTTGCCAAAGGACCTGCCCCTACGGATGGGCAAAGTCATACTTGGAATTTGTACAAAAAAGGTGTGAGTATTGAAGACATTGCTGAACAACAGGGTGTTTCGGAAAAAACAGTGATTAATCACTTTATTGCTTTGGTGCGTGCTGCGCAGCAAGTTGATGTGTCAAAAATAGTGCCTGATTTTGAGCAAGTCATGGCAGAATTGGATGATGCCGATCCTTATGCATCGTTGACTGAAATTAAAAATGAGTTAACGGTGGATTTAAGCAATGAAGAATTTCGTTTGGTGCTGGCATGGCGTGAGGGAATCGGCGTAAGCTAATTTCTGCAAAATGTGAACAGTAAAAGCCAAGGTTGTCATTGATTGATAACCTTGGCTTTTTTTATGCGGACTAAAATACGCTGTAAAGTGTTAGGCCAATCGCGGCAAACATGCTTGCCACGCTGCTAAATAGTAATGTTTGAGCAGTTTTTAGGCGTGACGGGTTGCCATGCTGAATGCTTGGTGGCGTTTGCTCGGTAAAAGAAATGTTTTGAATGAGTTGTGAGAGTGTTTGAAGCCGCTTGTTTGTTTCTGTGGTTTGTTGCTTGGAAGGCGTTCATTTAGTTCTTTTAAGGTGATGATGTTTTTATGTTCAGCCGCATTCATAGTGGCATGGGTGAATAATGTAACAGCCTGAGTTTTCACGCCTTTTCCAATAATGCCTTGGAGAGCATCGCAAGTACGCACATGCTGGCGTAAAGGGCTTTCAAAACGAAAACTGCTTTGGCTACTCTGCTGAGACCACATGGCATCACGCAATGAACCACAGACAGTGCCCGAATAGGCAGCACTGTTAAGGCAGGTTATTTCAGTTCCCAAGATGATATATTCGATGTAAATAGGATTACCTTTTCTATCTTGGAAGTGAATATTTTCCAATATATGAGCACCTTGTTTATGCAATAAATGCATGTGATGACGGATTTTCATGTGCCCCCATGCTGCAATAAGCCATGGTTTTGCGAGGTATAATGAGCCGAGCAATAGGGATATGGAGATAACTGCTAGATTGGGGGATAAATTGTGTGTAAATAAAGTTAGCATCATGATCTCCTAGAGATGAATACTGTAATGCAAAGGAGCAATGATCCGTGATGGTTGTCACGGTATAAGTTTAGTGTGTTTTATTGGTAACTATTCAGCATAATAGTTCTTGACATGATTTTCTGTCAAAAATCGGTCA
>CAYPXU010000181.1:0-3067 GCA_964414875.1 uncultured Zetaproteobacteria bacterium
AGGCTTTCTTAACGCAAGCATTGGGAAAATCAGGGGTGAGCTGAATAGTTACAAGCAAACAGCGGCTCAACACGCCCTTGCCAATCATGATTGTAATGATACAGCCAAATATCAGCCCGCGTTTTCCCAGAAGTAAGCACTTCTTGTAGCGGTGCTAAATAAACCATTTCATTTTCACCCTGCGCATTGCATGCATTGATTCGCTCAAGCCCCGCTTGTGATATATCCAACATCGTTTTGCACAACTCCAACACATCGGTATCTCGAAATGTTGTTTGCAGTGCGGTTTTTGTCACATCTTCACGCAGAACCAACAATTCATCCCGTTGCCAGTCTTTCACCAATGCCCAAATATCATCTTCCGCCTGTTTGTCATAAAGCAGCCCTTTCCATAATGCTGGCAATGCACAAATCCACGCTTTATCACCTGCCGCAGCTCCGCGCATTTCAATATATTGTTTAAGACGAACATCAGGGAACACCGTCGATGTATGCAATTCCCAATCTTCTATCGTTGGATACTCCCCCATCAATTGCGGTAGCTTACCCTCCAAAAAGGCGCGAAAACTCTCACCAGCACAATCAATATATTGTCCATCACGCATAACAAAATACATCGGCACATCCAACACCCACTCTGTCCATGCCTCAAAGCCAAAACCCTCTTCAAACACGCAAGCAGGAATTCCCGTTCTGTCCGCATCTGTATCAAGCCATGCCGCAGCACGATTGGATAAATATGCTGTCGGCTTGCCATGCTCGAACGGACTTGCTGCATAAAGAGCCGTCACCAAAGGTTGCAAGCAAAAGCCAATGCGCAACTTACGCACCATATCTTCTTCCGATTCAAAATCGAGATTGGCTTGAATCGTTGAAGTACGCAACATCATATCCAAACCCTTCGAACCAACCTTGGGCATATAATCGCGCATCACTACATAGCGTGCTTTGGGCATCCAGCTAATATCTTCGCGCCGCCACTTGGGCTGAAAACCCATGCATAAAAAATCAATGTTTAGAGCATCATTGATAATTGCCAACGCATCAAAATGATCCGATGTCTCTACATAAGTATCATGAATGGTTAACAGTGGCGCCCCTGAAAGCTCGAACTGCCCACCTGGCTCTAGCGTAATCGAAGCACCTTGTTTATTAAGTGCAATGGGAAGATTGTTTTCATACACACCCTGCCAACCAAATTGCATCAAACCCTGCAATACCTGTGCAATGCCCGAAGGCCCATCAAATTGCAGCGGTTTTAACGATTGCCTATAAAAACCAAACTTCTCATGCTCTGTGCCAATTCGCCAATCTTTACGGGGTTTGCACCCCTTGCGAAAGGTGTCTGATAATTGTTCTAGTGATAACGATGGCTGCATGTGCGCCAAATTACCTGCAAAGCAACAAAGGCACAATGCTTGCCACAGCTTCACGCGGAGAAATTAAAAATCATTAGCCACAGATGGACACGGATAAACACAGATAGAAACACGTAAGAAAGCGGATATCCCCATTTAATTTGCATATGGAAATCTATAAACACTCGCTCAAGCCCTACATCAATATAAAAATCGGTGTTTATCTGCGTTCATCCGTGGCTAAAAGATAAAAACAAATCAAACTGTGTCAAAATGACACATATCAACTGTATCATCTTGACCCACCACACAAAGCTTGCCAAAGTTCGCATTGTTCGCTGGATTTAACATGACTTTCGAGTCAGCTATTGAAAGCAACACTTTTCAACCTGACTCTACGGGGTCAAATAAATTACACGAGGTTTCACACATGAAGAAGACTCTTCTTTCTGCTGCTGCTTTCGCTGTTGTTGCGGTTTCTGCTGTTTCTATCGCACCTACAACTTCTGAAGCTATCCCAGCATTCGCACGTCAAACTGGCGCTGCTTGCTTGAGCTGCCATTTCCAATCATTCCCAACTTTGAGCTCTTTCGGTCGTTCTTTTAAAGAAGGCGCGTTCACTGACGTAGGTGAGCAAGCTTTGATTGAAGATGATGATCTATCTATCCCGTCATCTTTAAACATCACTGCAATGTTCCGTCCTCAGTTCAATTACACCAAAAATACAGGTCTTGTACCTACAGCTGGCGCAAAATCTATTGCAGCCACAGCTGACCAAGTATTGATGATTGCTGGTCGTATTGGCGAAAATACTGGTGCTTTTGTTGAAGTTGGCTTTGGCGCTGGTGGCGGTTTTGGTAACAACCAATTGTTGCATTCTGTCGACATGGGTGACGGCAAAGTGATTCTTTCTTACTTCAACACTGGTTTCGGTGAAGACGCTGGTCTTCAATTGATGAGTGTTTGGGGTCAACATGGTGGTTTGTTGAATGGTAAAAACTTGAGTATCAATAACTCTATGGCCACCATAGACGCGGCAGGCAATCCTTTTAACACAGTAGGTGTTTCTGTAGCGTATGCTAATGAAATGGGCGCGATTTCTTTGGGTGGCATTAACAATGATGCTGCAGTAGGTACTAACTGGTCATTGGCTCCAGTTGTGCGTGCACAAGGTTTCTTCGACTTAGCTGGTGCTGAGTTGGGTGTTGGTGGTATCTATGTAAACGGTAAGACTAGCCCAGTCGTTGTTGGTCTTAACAGCACAGCTAAACGTTTTGGTATTGATGCTCAGGTACAAGGCGAGTTAGGCGATACTCAATATGGTATTTATGCTGATTATGCATCAGCTAAAGCTTCTACTGCTACACAAGCAAACGTGTACAATCCAAGCCTACTAAATAGCCGCACAGGTTATTCTATTCGTGCAACTGTTAAACCTCTTCATAACGTCATCTTGATGGTTGGCGCTGGTCAAGATAAAGTTGGTATTGCTAAACAAAATAAAATCGCAACAGGCATTGAATACGAATTGTATCAAAATGCTGTTATCAACTTGACTTATGATACTTCTAAGCTTGCTGGTACAAAAACTACAAACTACGGTTTGGACTTTGAATTCTTGATGTAAGGTTTCCTTACAAAAGATATTCTTTTGAGAAAGGGAGGCTTCGGCCTCCCTTTTTTTATGCGTTCAACAGATAGGCAGATAG
>CAYPXU010000182.1:0-3056 GCA_964414875.1 uncultured Zetaproteobacteria bacterium
TAACAGGCTCTATTTTTCTGTGCGAAAAACACTGGTTCCCGATAAAATATCATGCAGAGCTTGGCGTTGCGGGGTAAGAATCATAATGAGCATGCTCAAAGCAGGCATCAGCGAAGCCGCAGCAAAGATAGGGCGATCAATGTGACCTGTTGCAATATATACATTCATTTGGAAAAAGGTTGAACCCAAAGCGATCCATGTAAGACCCAGCGCAACAAAGCGAATGCCTGCCGCAGCGATAGAAGGACGATCACCTGTATCAATCATGGCAACGTGCAATCGCCAAGGGCGCATGCCCGTAGTCATGCCGGCTTTGTTCCAAAAACCGACAAAATAGGCAAAAGCAATGGAGCAGGAAAGCAAGTATTGTAACCACTTTGGGATGCTTTGCATGGTGGGGTCGGCAAGTGTTAATAATCCAAATGCGATAAATAAAAGACCAAATAAAATGGTTAAATCATAACCGCTTGCTAAAAAGCGAAGCATAATACCTGCTTTGATTGCTTTGGGTCTTACTTGTTGCGCTGTGTTAGCCATGCTGTTCCCCAACTCATGATAAACATGATACATAATGTTAATACGATTGTTGCACCAGATGGCCAATCATAGTTATATGAAAAAAGTAATCCGATGAAGGTGCCGATGATGGCGAAACTCATGCTTAATAGCCATAAGCTAATCAATGAGCGACCCCATAACCATGCACAGGTTGCAGGCAAAACCATCAAGCCAGTGGTCAGTACAATGCCAGCAAGTTTTACGCACATCACCACAGAAAGCCCGACTGTGCCATATAAGAGTAAGCGTAATAATGAGACTGGCAAACCACTTGCGGCGGCAGTAATCGCATCAAAAGCAATGCTCCACCAAGCCCGTGCCATGGTGATAAAAGCGAATAAAATGATACAGCCAATAAATAACAGCCAATGCCATTCTGACTCGGAAACCGTGAGGATATTACCAAATAACAAGCCGAATAAATCCACCTGATTGCGGCTAACTTGTGAAATAAGCACAATGCCGAGAGCCATACTACCAGCAAATAAAAGCCCAGTACCTGTATCTTCGCTAATACCGCGCTGTTTGGGTAATGCAGCAAGTAGCAAAGCAATGCCAACACAAAAAGCTGTGGCAGTGGGTAATAATGGTAATGATAAAGCAATGGCTAGCCCTAAACCTGCCAAGGAAGCATGAGAAATGCCGACGGTTAAAAATGACAAACGGTGTGCCAGAATCATCACCGACATGGAAGATGCAACGATGGCAATAAAAAGTGCAGGAGGCAAGGCATCTTGCATGACTGGGCTGGCGAAAAACTGTTGCAGTAGTTCACTCATGGTGGCATCCGATACAGCCCGTATCATGAGCAATCACATGCATATGTTGACCATACATTTGATGCCATACATCTTCAGGTATTTGCTCGCCTTTCATGGCATGGTGATGAATGCTGCGATTCAGGCAGGCAACGGAATCAACATGCCCTGTAATAGCGGCGATGTCATGTTCAACCATCATAATAGCAACACCTTGCGTATCACAAAGTTGGCGTAATAAGGTGTATAATTTTTGTTGTTGTTTGCTATCTAAAGCCGCAGCGGGCTCGTCTAAAAGCAATAGTTTTGGTTTGCGTACTAGAGCTCGCGCCAAGCGTATTCGTTGCTGTTGCCCGCCTGATAATTGCCTGAAATCGCGGTCGATCAAGTGCTCCATTTCGACATGCTGTAAAGCCTGAGTAATGTCTGTATGTTGATGGGATGAAGCAGTAAACCATTGCCACAATGGCTTGGCATAATCGTGTAACCCCATGGCAACAATATCACGCACCTTGAGTGGTAAATTAGGGGTGTAATCATGCAGTTGATGTAAATAACCGATATTTTTAAGCAATCGATAGCGGTTAAAACGCTTGAGGCATTCGCCAAACAAATCAATATGCCCTGAATGAGGCTGTAAGCGACCCGTCACGATGGAAAGAATCGTACTTTTTCCCGCACCATTAGGGCCGACAATGCCCATGAAGTGTCCCGCTTCAAGTTCGAGTGACACATCATCCAGAATAGGTGTTCTTGCTGGTCCAAAATTAATATGAGAAAGGCTGATAACAGGGGTGCTCATGGTTGTAATGCGTCCAAATTTCGCTGCATAAGGTGTGACCATGACTCGCCACATGAACCTAGAGCATCAAGGGTGATAATGGTGCTAGATGTATGATGTTTTTGCAGCCATTGCAGGGCACGGTTGCTGTGGTTGCTGTCGGCAATGAGTTGAATGTTTGGGTGTTGTTGCAATTGTCGTAATGCAGACTCTAATTTACGAGGCCCATGTTCATGACCATGTTGTTCGGATTCGAGGCTGTTAAAAATAGGGATGTTTAACGCCTGAAAAAGGTTGCTCCAAGAGGGGTGTTGCATAATAACACCATTATTATTCAAGGCTGTTGACTGAATGGTATGTTGCCATGCTTTCCATATTCGCTCGCTTTCAGTGAGAGCGAGTTTTAGATTGCTTTGAATCGCTTGTTTATCCTTAGGATAAATACGCTCTAATTGTTTTGCTAGCTTTGGTAATACGGCTTGGACAGCAAGGGGATTTAGCCATGCATGCTTGGCGATGGTTTGTTTATGCTGTTCATCATGCTCTGTGCGCGGCCACAAATCGACTACATGCGCTTGGTTTTGCAGGCTAGCCCAATGTCCATCATCTTGCGATGAGCGCAGCAAGAGTTTATTACGTTGCAAACCTTCAATTTGACGTGGGGAAAGTTGAAAATGATGAGGGTCTGCATTGGCAGGCAGCAAGCATGTAACCTGAATATCAGGTTTTAACCAGTGTACTAGCCCCGCTAAGGGAGGCAGGGTTGTGATAATATCGGCAGCTTTCGCCAATATAGGCATGTTAAAGCTTAATAAAATAAGCATTAAACTATAAAATAAAGGTCTCATTTTTGCTTGTTTGGCATAATCATTACAATCACTTATTGTCCTGTGGGAGTTTTTTAACTACATTTATGACGATGGAGAGATGCCAAAAGCTAAGGCTTTGCTTTATGTCTG
>CAYPXU010000183.1:0-3040 GCA_964414875.1 uncultured Zetaproteobacteria bacterium
TTGATAACAAGGGCAAACTTATTGCAACATGGGGAAAGGCTGGCGATGCTGTGGGTGAATTTGAATCACCCGTGGATGTCGCTGTGAACTCTCAAGGTTTGGTTTATGTGGTGGATCAATATCATCATCGCATCCAGATATTTTCGCCAGATGGACGATTTATCAGCACTTGGGGTAAAAAGGGTAAGGTTAATGTTGTACGATCAGCGTTGAATTTTCTTGTTTCGGATGATCACGAAGCTGAATTTTATTATCCATCACGCATTGCTATAGGCTTAGATAATCACGTGTATGTCTCCGATGCTTATAATAACCGTGTGCAAGTATTTGATTCCCAAGGTGGTTTTGTCCGCAGCATCGGTGGCATGGGTTTATGGGGCGGTCGTTTTCGTGTGTCTTCTGGTATTGCTATTGGAGTGGACAACAGCTTATTTGTTGCGGATTTTTATAACAATCGCATTCAACAATTTGATGATGAAGGTCGTTTTATCAAAGCATGGGGTAGTAAGGAAAATAGGTTAGGTCAAATCTCAGGACCTACTGGTGTTGCTGTAAATGATGATGGTCAGATATACATTGCGGATTGGGGTAACCACCGTATTCAAAAGTTCTCTAAATAATCATGCTCGACCTGAGAAGCTATAAAGAGTATTTTGATAGAAGTTTTAGCATTGCGTACTTACAGGAATTGGAATGAATAAGTTGTGGTGGTTGAAATAATGCGTGATGTTATCACCTGTCATTAGGGTGTCATAAATAATTACTAAGTTCGACTTTATGGATATAGTCCGCCGATGAGTCATGAGTAAAATAAACCCGTTTCAGGCAATTATTCTTTTGCTAGCTATCGTACTTTCATTTGAATTTTCTATTATGTATACCATTGAATATGCAAAACTGAGTGCTTTTTTAAGCCCTGCGATGCTCAATAGTGCGGATGCAATTTTACTCACGATGATTGCGACGATTTCAGCTTACTTCTTACTTGTTGCACCGCTTCGTAGTTCCATGCAAAAAAATGCTCAGTTAGCTTCTGCTATCTCGCACACCAATATGGGCTATTTAAGTTATGATCCTCATGTGATGAATGGCCGTTTTATTTATGCTAATGATGCATTTACCAGCCAAACAGGCTTTGATTTGCAGGATATTCAAAATAACTTGTTTAACGGTTTTCTAGATGAAGGTATTCAGGGGAAAGTGCTGAATACCATAAAGAAACAAGAGCACTTGTCTGTGGTTACAGCATTATCTTGTAAAGATGGTTCAATATTTCATGCTGCACTTAAGCTTATTCCTATTTTTGAAGAAAATGGCTTGCTTAACCAGTATATTTTCTTAATTCATGATCATTCAGATAAAAGGCGCTCTAGTCTTAATGAACGGAAAATGCTTAAAGCGATTGAGCAGTCGAGCGAATCGACTATTATTACAGATATTCATGGGGTGATTGAGTATGTGAACCCATCTTTTGAAAAAATAACAGGTTATACAAGCCAAGAGGTTATTGGTAAAACACCCGCTATCTTGTCAAGTGGTAAGCAGGATGCTTTGTGGTATAAAGATTTGTGGAGCAACATTAAAAATGGCGAGAGTTGGTCTGGTCAACATATCAATCGACGTAAAGATGGCAGTGAATATGAGGAATTTATCAGTATTTCTCACATTCGGGATGATGAAGGATGTATTACACATTTTGTATCTGTTCAGAGGGATCTGTCCGAAGAGAAAGAGCTTCAAAAGCAGTTGTATCAGGCTCAGAAATTAGAAGCAGTTGGCACGTTGGCAGGTGGGCTTGCCCATGATTTTAATAATACATTGGCAGGTATTTTAGGAAATACATATTTACTTAAAAAGAGTGTTGATAATAAAAAATCACTTTCACGCATTGAAGTGATTGAGTCGTTGAGCATGAAATCTGCAGAGCTTATCAAGCAGCTTCTATCCTTTTCAAGGCAAGAAAGCAGTGATAAAAAGCAAGTTTTGTTGGCTTCTTTTATGAAAGAAACTTCCAAGTTAATTGAGGTAAGTATTCCTGATAATATTAAGTATTCAGTGGATTTTTCTAAGGCTGATCAGCTTGCTGTGAGTGCTGATGTGATTCAGTTGCAACAAGTGATTACCAATATAGTGAATAATGCTCGGGATGCGATGAGCACAACAGAGCAAGGTAGTATCCAGCTTTCAATGTATAAAAAACAGCATAGTGATGTTCAGCGATCTATTTTATCGCATTTGGATATTTGTTCAGAGGATGATGTGTGTGTGATATCGATTGAGGATACAGGTACGGGTATTCCAAAAGAGAATATAGAGAAAATATTTGAACCATTCTTTTCCACAAAGGCACTGGATAAAGGAACAGGACTGGGGCTAGCCATGAGCTATGGAATTATTAAGCAGCATGGTGGTTATATTCATGTAGACAGTGTTGTGGGTAAAGGAACAAAATTTGAAATTTACTTGCCCGCAGTAGATGGAAAAGAAGACTTGGTTGAGTTGGATTCCTCTGCGGTGATCTTGAATGGCATTGGGCGAACAGTGATGATTGTGGATGATAATATGCCACTAAGATTATCCATAAAAGAGATGATGGAAGGTTTTGGTTTTAAGGTTATTCAGGCATGCGATGGCTCTCAAGCCATTGAACTATATAAAGAATATGAGAAGGACATTGATTTTATTTTAATGGATATTGTGATGCCTAATTTGGGAGGTATCGCAGCGGCAAAGAAAATTCGGGAAAGCCATGCAAGTATCCCCATCATATTCTTAACTGCTTATGATCCCAATGAAAGTATGGAAGATGTCGCTTGGATGCCAAAATCTGAGATGTTAACAAAGCCTTTTGATGTTTTAGTTTTACAGCAAAAAATTGCACGTTTATTATAGGGTACCTCGAAAAACCTCGCTACTTCGTCAAACTTGCGCTTTTCGTCCCTAGCGGCGTTGAATAAAATGGACAATAGCGTTGCTATTACCCACTTCATTGCGCCTTGCTATAAACGAAAATCAACGGCGCTTGACTCGCACGAGGTTT
>CAYPXU010000184.1:0-3006 GCA_964414875.1 uncultured Zetaproteobacteria bacterium
CATTGGACGTAGATTTTATTTCTTTTTCAGCGCACAAAATTGGTGGGCCAAAAGGTGTGGGTGTATTGGCAGTTCGTCGTGGTGTGCAGCTTGAAACATGGGCATTGGGTGGCGGTCAAGAGCGTGGTCGCCGTTCAGGCACGGAAAATGTACCAGCTGTTGCAGGTTTTGCGGCGGCTTTGGGTGTTTTAAATTTTACCGATACAGCAGCTGTGCGTAATGGATTTGAAGAGATGCTCTTGGCAAAAATGCCTGATGTGACGGTTCACGGTTCGGATGTTGAACGAGTGGCAAATACCAGTATGTTTACTGTGCCAGGTATGGATGGTGAAACGCTTTTGATGCAACTTGATTTGGCTGGTTTTGCAGTGGCATCGGGTTCGGCTTGTTCATCAGGTAAGCGCGAGCCTTCACATGTACTGCAAGCCATGGGTGTGAATGATAGAGCCGCACGCAGTAGTTTGCGAGTGAGTTTTGGTGTTGAACATACGGCTAATGATGCGGAAGCATTGGTAGATGAATTGGTGCGCATTCGTGGTTTGTTGAAACATATGGCTGGGCTTTAGGAGTGATGGTATGAGTGATATTGATATTTCTTTGAGTGATGCAGCTTGTAAACAATTGAAAAAATCATTGGCAGATGCGGATAAAACGGCAGTGCATTTATCGGTGCGTGAAGCGGGCTGTTCAGGTCTTGAATACGTGATGGAGTATGCCAATGAACCGCTGGATAGTGATTTGGTACGTGAATTTGATGGTTTTTCTTTGTATGTGGATAAGGATTCCTATGCCAAGGCGTTGGCAGGTTTGCAGGTTGATTACCAAAAAGATGTCTTGTCATCGGCTTTTGTATATCATAATCCGAATAAGAAAGGTGAGTGCGGATGTGGAGTTTCCTTCACAATCTAGCTGTTCAGCCCACCCTTGATTTACCCGATAGCTGCGTCAAAGATGCTCATGTACATGAGTACATTCCGCGTCTTTTCCTTGCTCTCGAATAAATCAAAGGTAATCTGAATAGCTAGATTTTCGTGATAATTGGTGGGTTCAAGTATAAGTAACCCTGTCATGTCGAGCTTGTCGAGACATCTTAGACCTTTCGACAGACTCCTAGTATGAAATATGGATATTTTATTTATACTTGAATGATTATATTTTGAATTTGGGAGGGGTTATGCATATTTTATTATCTATTTCAGGTCATGAACGTGCGGGAATTGTACGCGATGTGGCTGAATCCTTGTTGAATATTCATGCCAATATTGAAGATTCATCCATGACTGCTTTGCGTGGTCGTTTTACCATGATGTTGATTGTGAATTTGGATGCAAATAGCAGTTTTGGTGAGTTAAAAGCCTCTCTGGCAGAGCTTGAACAGCGCACTGGTTTAACGGTTCAGTCACAGCAATTATCGGAAGATGAAGTAAATCATGTGCCGTTAGAGCCTGACTGTGTGATTACTGTTTCAGGTGCAGATAAACCAGGTATTGTGCATGCAGTGTCCGATGTTTTGGCTTCTTTGGATGTGCCGATTGTTGATGTTTCGACACAAGCGCGAGAAAGTGAGCAGGGTGATATGTATATGATGGCATTGGAAGTTGTGAGTGGTGCGCATGCCGATGCAATGCAGAATGCTTTGGTTAAGACCTCGAAAGCATTGGCTGTGGATATTCAAGTGCATGTGTTGGAAGGTGGTATTCTGTAAGTGATGGGCACAAGGCATTGAAAAAAGTTTTAACCCTTCCTGATGCACGCCTAAGACAAATATCAAAACCTGTAGAAGTTTTTGATTCGGCGTTAAAAACATTGCTTGAAGATATGCAGACTTCGATGGAACAAGGGCCTGGCGGTGTAGGCATAGCTGCACCGCAACTGGGTGTGTTGCTGCGCGTGGTTGTTGTGGATTGTTCTTTGGGATTGCACCCATGTAAAAATCACGGTTGTTTATGGATGGTGAATCCAGAAATTATTTATCAGTCGGGTAAAGCTTTGGGGCGAGAAGGATGTTTATCTGTGCCAGAATGGGTTGCCACAGTGCAGCGCTCAAAGAAAGTAACGGTGCGTTATCAAGATATATCAGGTGAATACCATGAGGTATCGGCAACTGGTTTTGAGGCGCGTGTGATTCAGCATGAGTTGGATCATTTGGATGGTGTGTTGTTTATTGACCGTGTGCTATCGGTACATGAGCTTGTACGTCGCATGTGATATATTGTTAAAAACTATACGTTACATCGCAAGCAATACGACTATTGTGATTAAACTGCCCTAGCAAACCACGAGAGCCACCAAAAATATCAGCGCCTATGCTCGCAGTAACATCATCTGACCAATCATAGGATACTTTAGGGCGAGCTAGCCAACCACCTGCTGACCAATCTGCCAATAGCAGCATTTCAGGTTTAAGCTTTTCATGCAAGTAGTCGGTAGCGATGCGTAGCGTCCAGAAACCTGAATTTTGAGGTTCTAAAAGTTTGGCATTCCAATTTTTAATATGTCGAATGAAAAATTGTGGACTAATAGTCCAATTATAGCCATTCCATTCAGCGGCAAGGGCTGCATTTACCGTGGTTTTGCGTTGTACTGTATCGGCAAACGTTGTTCCTTGTGCATTAATACCTTCTTGTAGGTTGGTTGCCAATTCTCCCCGCACGACCCATGCACCAAAAGCATTGGAGAAACTTCCACCGATTGTATGCATACGTAAACGTTTTAATTGTAATCTAACGATGCCTGGGGTGATTTGACGAAATGCGTTAGGAATCCCGTTCCAGCTATAAAAATAATTGATAGATACATCCCAACCACTGATGTTGTTACGCCATGCGGCACCATATTCGGTATTTTTTGCAGACCAATTTAATTGTTCATTGGGGGAACGTTGTATAGTAAAGCCTGGGGGAGGCGGCAGCGTAGTCGGTGCCCTACGTGAATGTACTGGAGCGGCTTGCGTTGGTTCTGGGTGAGGAATGACAGTAAGTTCAATCACTGGTTCGCTTTCAGTGC
>CAYPXU010000185.1:0-2945 GCA_964414875.1 uncultured Zetaproteobacteria bacterium
ACATGCAGGGCGTATTGCGCGTGTAACAAGCTTGTTAACCATGCATTTTCAAGAGCTATTGCATCCTCAGTATTTTTCTTTTGAACGTAATATTGATGATGGATTTACACTTGAGGGTCAGCGTGTGGGCATTCAGCACGAGCAGGTCTTTCAACAAGAGCCTTTGCGTTTATTGCGCATCTTTCATATTTCACAACTGGGGCATCGTCACTTATCCAGTGGAGCATTGCGTCAAATTCGTGCCGATGTAACGTTAATTGATGATGCTTTTCGGGCTAGTCCAGAAGCACACGCAGCTTTTTTGCAAATATTAAGAGATCGCCGCAATGTAGCATCGGCACTAAAGATGATGAATGATACAGGTGTTTTGGGGCGTTTTATTCCACGTTTTAGAGATGTTGTCGGTTTGGGGCAGTTTAACCGTTATCATGCTTATACTGTCGATGAGCATACGCTACGCGCAGTGGGAGAGGCACGAAATTTCTTTCATGGTGAGCACGATATGCGTTTGCCATTGGCGCATCAGGTCTGGCATCAGATAAGTCGTCCAGAACTTCTTTATTTGGCATTGATTTTTCATGATATTGCTAAGGGTATGCCTGGTGACCATTCGGAAAATGGCGAAGTGCTTGCACATGAATTTTGCCAAAAAATAGGTTTAAACCGAGATGCAACGGAATTGGTTTCATGGTTGGTGCGCAAACATTTGAGCATGGCAGTCACATCGCAACGCTTTGATTTATCCGATGCCGATGTCATTGCAACGTTTGCTGAGAAAGTAGTCGATATTGAGCGTTTGAATTATCTATTTTTATTGACTGTGGCGGATATTGCGGCTGTTGGACCGAATGTTTGGAACGATTGGAAAGGTAGTTTGTTAAGTGAATTGTACCATGCAACAGTAAGTGCTTTGATGCGAGGTGGTGAAAAACAAGAGGTTTTACAGGAGCGCATATCAGAGCGTGTGAAAACACGTATTGAAAGCTGTCTGGCTCGTGCCGATGCTTCGGAGCAGGTGAGTTTAAAAGAGGTTCTTGAAAAGCTTCCTTGGCGCTGTGTTATGCATTTTCCACCTAGGCAGTTGTATCCTCTGGGGCAGATGTTGGTGGATTCGGGTGTCGATGATGGTGTGGCTTTGTATGTTGATAAAGTTGGTTGTGAAACTGTTGTGATGGTGGTGGCAAATGAACAACCATGTTTGTTTGCGGCATTAACCACGGCGATGGCTGCGGGACATATCAATGTTTTGGCAGCACAGGCGTTTGATTTGAAAGATGGTCGTATTTTAGATGTTTTTCACGTGCAAAATATAGACGGAGAGGCATTAAGTATTGATTCTGACTTGTCGCGATTAAAACAACGGCTTGAGCATGTGTTGCAAGAGGGTTGTGAAAAGCACGAAATACCAGCTATATCACAGGCTAAAATAAACTTGCTTATGCGGCAGGTTCCCGTGCGTGTTCGAGAGTTGGCATTGGCTTCGACACACCAAACTGCGATTGAGGTAGCAGCTTCTGAACAGCCTGCATTATTGGCACGTTTGGCATGGGTGATTGATGACGCTGGGTTTTCATTAAGAGGGGCTGCCATTACATCCTTTGGTGAGCGTGTGGTAGATGTATTTTTTATTGAGGGTAAGCATGCATCATGTTTGACGACTGAGGAGGTAGGGGTTCTTTGTGCTAAGCTGAAAGAGGAAGCCTGTTTACCGGAGGAAGTATGACTTGGTGGAAACGATGGTTACCTGTTAAAGAGTCGCATGGTTTTGTGCTTGCTTTGGGTGGTGGTGGCGGAAGAGGGCTGGCGCATTTGGGTGTGCTGGAAGTATTAGAAGAACATGGTTTAAAACCCGATGCGATTGTAGGAACCAGTATAGGTGCACTATTTGGTAGTATGTATGCACTTGAGCCTGATGCGAAGAAATTGCATGCGCGTGTTTTGAGATTCTTGGATTCGGATGATTTTGGGCAGTTTAAATTACCAGAGCTGGGCGATGCTTCAGATAAGAATAATAGTTGGTTGGCTCGTTTGGGAGCTGCGGCAAGGCAATCGGTATGGTTCACGCGCGCTGCAACGGGTATTGCGGTTGCAGATGTGAATTATTTGGTTGAAATGGCAAACACCTTGTGTGCGGGGCGTGGTTTTACGGATATAAAAATACCTTTATATCTTACGGCGGTGACTTTTCCATGTGGTGAATGTCATATATTTTCAAAGGGTGACTTGGCGAAATCTGTTGCTGCAAGTATGGCAATTCCAGGTGTTTTTAATCCTTTGGAAATCAATGGCGAGCGTTATGTCGATGGTGGTTTGGCAAGCGAATTGCCAGCCAAAGAAGCGCGCATGGTTGCTAAACCAGAGCAGCTTGTTGTTGCCGTCAATGTGGGGGCGCGACCAAGTGAAGATGATGAACCCACAAATGTGATTAGCATGTTGGATTGGTCAACACGTATTAAAGCATTGTATTTGCGGCAGTATAAAAAAGATTTTGCAGATGTATTGGTGGAGCCTTTGGTTGGTTTTACACAGTGGAATGATTTTTCCAACCCAGAACAAGAAATTGAGCGTGGTCGACAGGCTGCATTGGAACAAATGCCAAAGCTGATAGACTTGCTGCATGGATAATTCATGGAATCTAACATCACCTGAGCAAATACTGAGTTTATTAGGTTCGGTGATCATACTGGTTGCTTATTATTTAACGGTATCAAAACCAGATAAAAAGCTACTCTATTTTTCGCTTAGTTTGTTGGGTGGTGTAGCATTGCTTTTTGTTGCGCTTATTTATCAAAATATAGGGTTTGTTTTTCTCGAAATTTCATGGATTAGTATTAACGCTTGGGGGCTTTGGAAGGTATATCAGTCAGGTGATGCGTAATACTTGAATGAGTGTAACTATTCAGCATAGTTATAAATGAATCCGTAGCTGTTCAGATGACCGTGTT
>CAYPXU010000186.1:0-2927 GCA_964414875.1 uncultured Zetaproteobacteria bacterium
AACAGAACCCAAAACGCTGGTCTGGAAACACCAGAAATTGGGAAAGGGAAAGTGCAGTTTGGCTTAACCCTGAAACGAAGGTTGACGCAAATCTAGAGCCTAGTCTCTTAGCTGCGTAACACGTGAAGGTGACAACTACTTTGACAAACTCCGCAACCAAGCTGAGAATGATGTGAGAATGACCAAGGTTCATCAGAAAATATCAGGTTGTTTCCGCTCGGTTGATGGAGCCAAATGCTTTTGCCTGTGCAGAAGCTACATCTCTACCTGCCGGAAGCAGGGGATATCGGCCAGCGCTGCTCTGCGCTTGCTGTTTGACGGAGATAAGCCTGGCTTTATGATGGGTGCTGAATAGTTACGGAGAATGATTTAATATGTTGGCACTTTGATCACACGGTCAACAGGTCAGTCAAAGGCATCAATTTATTGAACTGCTTATACCATGCCAATGGTGTGAGCTTACCCGTTGCTTTTGAACTGGTTACCAAGCCAGTATGCTTCTCTGATATGGTGACACGTAAGCTTCAAAACGGCGCACAACATCGCCAGTATAAGATAGCGACCACTTGGCAGATTTAACACGCACCATGTCAAGGGCGACACCTTCAAACTTTTGTACCATAGCTTCATCGGCTGCTTTTCTCTTTTCTGCTTGTTTGGTTTGGTTGGGGTCGGTGTTATTGAGCAACAGCTCTTTAGCGGCTTCCCTTGCTGCGCGTGCTTGGATAAGGGTTACGGCTGGATAAACACCGATAGATAAGGTTTTCCGTTTACCGCAAAAGCTATAATCAAGCCGTCAATACTTGCCGCTCGGCTTAACCAACAAATAAAGTCCGCCACCGTCTGCAAGCTTGGTTTGTTTCTTGCCTACTTCCAACTTGCATTTTTTACTTTCGCATCAACTAAAGCCATATCGTACCTCTTTTACGGTACTTTTTAGAGCGATTGCCGCCACATTTGAAAAGTACCGTGTTTTTTTACGGTACTTCATGCGTCAACCTGCCACTACCTAACGACCCACACAAACAAAAAAAACCGCAACCACAAGGGATACGGGTCTTTCTTCTACTATATGGTGCACCCTAGTGGATTCGAACCACTGGCCTTCGGCTTCGGAGGCCGATGCTCTATCCAGCTGAGCTAAGGGTGCATGTACTATAAAAGGTGTCTGATACTGTATGTTTTTAAAATATCCATGATGGTGAAAAATAAAATTACAGTCTTACGCTCATAGAATGCCCAATTCTAAAGGGTATGACGAAAATTGAAACAATTCCTTGAGAAATCCTTGGGCGTTGTGTTTATAAGAGGCAAAAATATCCTGCATGATTCCTCCACTATATCTTTAATAGTGGAGGAACAGGTAAATTTTATGCCGCCAATTCCGTTATAAGACCTGCGTGGCATGGGCTGCTAATCGTGAACGCTCACTTGCTTTTAAGACAATATGCCCAGCCCATTCCCAATCGGAAAAGCGCTGCGTTACCATGGATAGACCATTGGTGTGGGCTGTTAAATAAGGTGTGTCGATTTGTGCATTGTTACCCAAAATAATAATTTTCGAGCCTTCCCCCATACGTGTGACGATTGTTTTCATTTGATGCGGCGTTAAATTTTGTGCTTCATCAACAATCAACCAAGTGCGTGAAAATGTACGTCCACGGGCAAAGGATAACGCTACGATTTCAATGCGATTTTGCCCTAGAACAGAACTAATATCGGATGCTTCTTCACCCAGTAAGAAAGACAAATTATCAGTAATGGCACCCATCCAAGGCTCAAGTTTCTCTTTTTCAGTGCCTGGCAAATAACCAATATCCTGTCCCATAGGCACAGTGGCGCGGGTGACCAAAATACGATCGTATAAACCCATATCCAATGTTTGATGTAGTCCGCATGCCAGTGCGAGAAGTGTTTTTCCTGATCCTGCCAAGCCCAAAAGAGAGACCAAATCCAAATCAGCATCCATCAATAGGTTCATAGCCATATTTTGCTCTAAATTACGAGCCTGAACGCCCCACACGGCATGACGATCGGAGCGGTATGAATAAATATCACGTAAATCGACGCGTCTGCTTTTTTCATCGACTGTAAAGCAGCGCAATGCCATTTCATGCTCGCCTGGCAGTAATACAAAAGAGCTTAAATGCGGTAAAATCATATCTTCTGGCCAAGTCACCTGATAGTTGTTGCCATGCTCGGCTGGGGTGACTTCTAGATTCTCGCTCATGGTCTCCCATGTTTTATCATCAAGGGTTAGTTGACCAGAGGTGAGAATATCGAGATCTTCAACGACTTTATCAGAACGATAATCTTCTGTTGCCAGCCCCAACGCCCTTGCTTTGATGCGTAAGTTGATGTCCTTGGAAACCAGTACGACTTCTTTGTTGGTATTCTCTTTCTTTAGCATCATGGTGACAGCAATAATGCGATTGTCATTGCTGCTGCGGCTAAGTGATTCAGGCAAAACATCAGTAATGTGATGCGTCATTTCAAAAAATAAACGCCCGCCTCCAGGTAACAAACAGCCCTTGGATAAATCTTCTGTTTGTTCACTTAATTCATCCAAATAACGGGAAACATCACGCACATTGCGAGCCAACTCATCAACACCGCGTTTCACTTTATCCATCTCTTCGACAACCACGATAGGTAATACCACATCATGCTCATCGAAACGACTCAAAGCGTTCGGGTCATGAATCAATACATTGGTATCCAGTACAAAGATTTTACGGTGATGTTCTGCAATCATATAGACTCCCAGTCTCCAAGCGTTATTTCTCAGCCCTTATGCTTACTATAGAAGGGCGTGCGATAACGGCAAAGGATTTTTTCGCTTTAAATAGTGATGTGAGTACCTATTGTATTGCTTATGGGTTATGCTTTTCATATGTCGCAAATGATTATAATTCTCACCAGTATTG
>CAYPXU010000187.1:0-2893 GCA_964414875.1 uncultured Zetaproteobacteria bacterium
AAAATCATACGAAAACTATTATTTTCACCAAATTCACCAAGAAATTCACAATTTCTGTTCCGTGGATTTGGGAGGTTTCTATCTCGACATCATTAAAGATCGCCTTTATTGCGATGCTCCTGACTCCGCACGTCGCATGTCTGCACAATCAACCTTGTATGATATTGCCCACACGCTGGTACGTTTAATTGCACCGATTGTGCCTATCACTGCTGAAGAAATTTGGGATTTTTTACCAGATGCCGAAGCAGGTAGCATTCATATCCAAAATTTTGCCAAAATTTCCGATGTCAGTATTGATAGTCAGTCATGGGAAAGGTTTTTTGCTATGCGAGAGCAAGTTAATACTGCCATGGATGTGGCGAAGAAAGACAAAGTTGTAGGCTCATCCATTGCGGCAAAAGTTAGCATTCCTGATTTGGATATGGCGTTTGCGAAAGGCTTGAATGAAAGTTATGAACAGTTACTGATTATGGCAGAAGTGACTGTTGCTGATGCCCTAAATATTGAAGCTGCCGATGGCATCAAATGCCCTCGCTGTTGGAATGTGAGTAAACCTGCGGATGTTAGTCATGATATTCACAATGAAGTTTGCCCGCGTTGTTTTGAAGTTGTTACGAATGGCTAAATGTCCTTGTTGATTGCTTAACACCCTCCATTTTTAAGCAATGTTAAAAATGGAGGGCACTGGATTCCAAGTGAAATATTTAGAAATTATAATCGATAAAACATTGAATATAATCCCTATATTTTGGGAACATGGGTGTCTTGGTTAAATTGTATAAAAGCTCTTTGGGATTGAATTGTGCAAGTTTTATAGTTGACGAGTAACGATCATTTTTTCAACACTCATTTCAAGCATGGCAGAATGAATGCCTTCTCGACCCATGCCTGAATCTTTTATGCCGCCATAGAGCATTTGTTCGCAACGAAATGATGGCGCATCATTGATAATGATGCCGCCACATTGAATCTCTGAAACTGCTTGTTGAATAATACGGGTATCATGACTGAATATAGATGCTTGCAGCCCGAACTCGGAAGTATTGATACGCTTGATGGCTTCTGTCGCGTCGTTGACGGGTGAGACTGTGGCTACAGGCGCGAAAATCTCTTGCTTGCAAACGTGCATAGATTCTTGCACGTTGGTAAGAATAGTTGGCGAAATAACCAAACCTTTTCCAAGTTTGAGGCATTGCCCTCCCAATACGACCTTTGCACCATCAGATACAGCTTCTTGAATACATCGTAAGATACGAGTAGCAGACTCCTTGTTAATAACAGGGCCTACCGTGGTGTTTTCATCATAAGGATTGCCACTGCTTAGCTGGTTTGTTTCTTCAGTGAATAAGATAAGAAAATCATCGTAAACATGTTGATGGACATAAATGCGTTGTGCTGAAATACATGACTGTCCGGCAAAGGCAAAGGCACTTAATGCCAATTGTTTGGCTGCTATGTTTAAATCAGCCGTTTGATCAATATAAACACCTGCATTGCCACCCAATTCAAGGGTTGTTTTTTGTTTCCAAGCTTGACGTTTTAATGCCCAGCCAACACTTGCACTGCCTGTAAAACTAATCATTTTAATAGCATCATCTTGTAGTAATACTGAAATATCGCGATGATGCATGGGTAAAACATTTACCGAGCCGTCAGGAAATCCAGCTTCGCTAATCATGCGAGCCAATATCAGGGCAGAAACGGCGGTATTGGAAGCAGGTTTAATAATAATCGGGCAAGCAACGGCAAGCGCTGGTGCAACTTTGTGTGCCATGAGGTTAAGCGGAAAGTTGAATGGCGTGATACCAAAAATAATGCCTATGGCTTCGCGGCGGGTATAACCTTCATAACCTTCGCCACGGGATAAGCCATCCAATGGAAACTGTTTACCGCAAAAACGACGTGCTTCTTCGGCAGCATAGGTAAATGTGTCGATGCAGCGTTTTACTTCTTGTTCGGCAAGCTGCCGTGGTTTTCCTGCTTCCATAATCAAGGTGTCCACCAATTCTGTGTGGGCTTCTTTTAGTAGTGTGGCAATATTGAGTAGGCCTTTAGCGCGTTGTGAACGTGGCATAGAAGCAAGTTTAGGAAGTGCTTGTTTGGCACTATGAATAGCTTCGTTTATCTGCCTTCTTCCTGCAATAGCAGTGGTGGCGATTAGTGACCCATCAAATGGGTTGGTAATGTCTAAATGGGCTTGGATACCTTTACGGGCTTCGCCGTGCAACCATAGATAAAAGTGTGGAGCTTTTGGCTCTGAATTGGCGGCATGAGAAGTGAGTGAAAGTTCAGATAGCATAGTATATTTATAGCACAGTATCTTGTGAGTGGCGAAGCATCTCTGCTGTGAGTACACAGCCGCGACAATGGCAAATACAGACCCTAAACAGAAAGGATAATTTTTTTGACTGTTATGGGGAGGGTGCTCTATGCTTATTATTCATATCTTGAGGGGGGACTGCTCATGTTACGATTTTTATGGTTCATCCGGCAAATGCGTCCTCTCGATTTTCGTGCATTGGCAAAATTTTCAATTTAAGGAAACCCAAATCTCGGTACCCATATGCAACTTTATGAATCGTCTTAATCTTATTGTTGCTACCCTCAATCTTGGCTGAAGATAACCCGTCAAAATCATAGTAAGCTAGAATCGCATGCCGCAAGCGTGTCAATGTTCGAGCAAAGGATTTGAGTATCTGGATGCCAGATGCATCTGCTTTCGTGACCCAGTCTGTGAGTAAATTTGATGCGCTATCCTTGTTGTTTTGATGACAAATAACCCGCAACTCCTCCTTCATATAATACGCCGTGGCAAGCGGCTTAT
This sequence comes from uncultured Zetaproteobacteria bacterium, assembly GCA_964414875.1. Taxonomy (GTDB): domain Bacteria; phylum Pseudomonadota; class Zetaproteobacteria; order Mariprofundales; family Mariprofundaceae. The sequence continues at coordinate 2,828 of CAYPXU010000187.1, forward strand.
TCAGCTCAAGAGCATTGTCCAAACGTTGCCTTGCTGACTGCTTTTTATTGGCAAGGTTGTCAGGGT
>CAYPXU010000188.1:0-2882 GCA_964414875.1 uncultured Zetaproteobacteria bacterium
TGGCTGGTACATATGTCACGGAAGGTTTTGTTACACGCGGCTCGAAAGTACGTGTTATGCGTGATAATGTGATGATTCATGATGGTGAGTTGGCTTCGTTACGTCGCTTTAAAGATGATGTGAGAGAAGTGAAATCTGGTTATGAATGTGGTATTGGTATCGATAAATTCAATGATGTGAAAGAAGGCGATGTCTTCGAGTTTTATATCATTGAGGAAATTGCGGCTACACTGTAGTCACTGATATGGTATCTAAATCACCAGCGAAACACCGCATACAAGCGGACATTCAACGTTTGCTCACCACGATGATCCAACGCGATGCTAATGACCCATGCTTTTTAGGCATGGTCATTACATCGGTGGATGTATCACGTGATAATCAGAATGCTGTGATTAAAGTGCATGGTATGAAGCGTGATGAGGCGGATATATTGGTTGATCGACTAACACGCATGGGTCCTCATCTTGCGCATGGCTTGCGTCGTTCGCTGGGTAAAAAACGTCTGCCTAAGTTGAATTTTTCTTGGGATACGGCGTTGGATGCGGGTAATGATATGGTTGAACTATTGAATAAGTTGGATCGCGCTTGAGTAGCCTTTATGCTGATGTGTTGTGGCAGCCAGTCTTGGATGCTGTGCAAGAAGCAAAGCAGATTCATATTATTGCACATGTTAGCCCTGATGCAGATACCATTGGTTCGCAGTTGGCTGTATACCATGCCTTAAAGAGCATGGGTAAATGTGTGTTCATGCATAATAGAGATGTTGCGCCATATATCTGTCGTTATTTACCTGCTGTGCATGAGATTAGTCATGGTGAAGTCCCGAGTGAAATTACTTGTTCTGATCTTGTGATTGCAGTTGATGCGGGCTCCATGGGTCGATTGGGTATGGATTCAGCATACTTTGAAGGCAAAACCCTCATTAATATTGATCATCATGCTAGCAACACCTTGTATGGCGATGTCAATGTGGTTGATGCACGTTATTGTGCAACAGGTGCAATGATTTACGATTTATTGCAATATTTTCATCTGCCACTTGATGCATCCTCGGCAGCGGCGATTTATGCAGCGGTTTTGACCGATACTGCAAGCTTCCGCCTTGCTAGTGTGAGTGCTGATGTACATCGTATGACAGCCGATTTGATTGATGCGGGTGCAGATGTTGCATTGGCAGCACAATCGATTTATCAAAGCCATAAACCAGCACGTTTTGAATTGTTGAAATATGCTTTAGATAGCCTTGAAATTTGTCATAATGGCCGTACTGCATGGATCTCTGTTGGCTATGATTTATATGAAAAAACGGGACTTTGTGGTGAGGATTCAGAAGGTTTTATTGATTATGCGCGCAGCATTGAAGGTGTGGATGTTGCTATTTTTATACGCGAAGAGAAACCTCAGGAATGGAAGATTAGCTTTCGTGCCAAAGCCCCATGTGATGTGGGTGTTGTAGCTGGAAAGTTAGGTGGTGGCGGCCATCAATATGCAGCAGGTTGTACGTTGTTTGGTTCATTGGATAAAGTTCAGACAGACATTAACCATGCCTTGGTAGATATTCTGAATCCATGATTGTTTCAGGTGTGGTATTTCTAGATAAACCGCTTGGTTGGACATCGCGTCGTGCGGTCAACGAAGTGATTCGCATTTTCTCGGTACAGGGTAAAAAGCGTATCAAAGCGGGTCATGCAGGCACCTTAGACCCCTTGGCGACAGGTATGTTGCCCATTTTATTGGGTGATGCGACACGCTTCTCTGAGTTGGGGCTCAATGCTGAAAAGCGTTATACAGTCACCTTTGATTTAAGTTATCAAACAGATACCTTGGATTGTGAAGGTGAGGTTATATCTCGCTTTGAGCATAGCATTGATAGACAAGCATTGATGGATGTATTGCCATTATTTCAAGGTGAATTGCAACAAGTACCACCGATTTATTCGGCAATTCGTGTGGATGGGAAACGAGCCCATGCTATGGCACGAAAAGGTGAAGCAGTAGAGCTTAAAGCGCGTGATATTTGCATTTATAAGCTAGATTTACTGAACTTTGACTTTCCCTATGTAAGCTTGGATGTGTCATGTTCAAAAGGTACATATATTCGCTCTCTAGCCCGTGATATTGGCGAGAAGCTGGCTATGGGTGGTTGTGTCACGGCTTTGCGTAGAATTTCGACTGCTGGTTGGTCTGAATCTATGTTGGTGAGTGAAGAGCGTTTGAGAGAAGATAAAGAGCTGGCAGTTTTACCATTGCGCCAATGGTTGCGTGATTTTCCAACGTGTGAGTTGAATCATGATGAGGCTTGGCGTTTTTTAAATGGGCAGCGTATTCAGCTTGAAAAGAAAGACGTTGGCAATGTAGCGGTTGTATCCGATGAGTTGCTTCTTGGCACAGCAGAATTAAAGCCTGGCATGCGTCGTATGGTCTTGCATCCATTAAGAATTTTGCCATCATCGCAACAGATATTTACATCGAAAAAGGATTTAAAAAAATGATAAATCAATGTTACGCACGCATTTTAATCATGACTCTGCTTGCCTTTATAGGTTTTGGTCAGTTGGCATGTGCAGATCAATCAACAACAAATAAGGAGAATAAAATGGGTTTATTTAGCAAAGCACCGCAAGCCGGTGATGAAGGTATTCCAGAAGGAAACCATATTAAGATTGAAACAAAGAATGGTGATATGCTCATCGAGTTATATCCAGATTCTGCACCCAATACAGTTGCCAACTTTAAGGCATTGGCTGGTAAGGGTTATTATGATGGTTTGAAATTTCATCGTGTGATTGCTGGTTTTATGGCACAAGGCGGTGACCCAGATGGCACAGGTATGGGCGGTCCTGGTTATAAAGTAAAAGCTGAATTTAATGATAGAAAAC
>CAYPXU010000189.1:0-2846 GCA_964414875.1 uncultured Zetaproteobacteria bacterium
GGGTTCGAGACTTTTAGTTGGAGAACTCTCCTGAAAATCGCCATAAAGGATGTAAATATTGAAAGCTATCGCAATAGTCGCAATCACACCTAATACAGAAAAAAACGTATTTTTCTTTTCGGCAATCGAAAAGAGTGAAGCGCGTTGAGATTTTTCTTTCTTACTATCTTCGACAACGGCACAGTGAAGACAAAGTACTTTGAGCGCACTATCCCTACCGATACAATCCTCACAAAACGGTTTTTTACATCGACTACAGAAAAAGACTGCAGGCACGCCTGTATCCAATGAGCACTCCACATTCAGTGAGTGCCTTGTTTTTTTAGCTTTCTGCATACTTTCACTACCCAAGGTTTACTCAGAAAAACCTTTGTAATTAGAAATATATTACATGACTTAAAATACTATCACAAATAATGATCGGTGCTATAGTTTCTTATCATGATTTATTTATTAAACATAGATACTTGCAAAAAGGGGAGGAATTCTTTTTTGGCAAGCAGTGAAAACACATAAACAGTGGAATTAAACTGCGAAGAACTTAAAGTCTCTCTAACTCTTCTGAACCGTGAAGAAAGGCATGGGTGGCTGGTGCATTTTGATCCAAAAATACAGCGCCTAGCCTTGCATGATGGTTCGGGAGAGATTAGATATTTTGATACTCCAAAAATTGCTTATATTGTATTTCATACTCCGCTCATGCCTCCAAAATCACAATGCATGGAAGAGATGATTGTTCATACAGTCAGAGGGAATTGTTTCCATGTTCTAACTGCAAAAAACAAACCTGCTACAGATGGATTTTTTGCTTTTGATGTGAAAGAGACAGCAACAAACGGCTATTATTTTTATAGGCGTGGGATACGTAGCCTCGAACAACCCAAACCTATCGGACAATTGCTGATGGATGCATCCACGATATCAAATGTTGAAATAGAAAAAGCATTGGGAACACAACAAACCCTTAGGGAAAAGAAGCTGGGTGATATTCTTGTTGATATGCAAGCGACAAGCCATGGTGATATAGAAAAAATCGTCGAAACACATAGAAAGAAACCCAAAAGAATTGGAGATATCCTGATTGAGAGTGGGCTAATTAAAGATGAAGATTTACAGCAGGCTCTGAAGGAACAATCAAAAAATCGCTCATTAAAAGTTGGCCAAGTGTTAATTAATATGGGCCTGATAACAGAGGAAGAGCTCGTTGCATCCCTAGCTAGAAAATTTAATCTGCCATTTGTAAACCTTGAGGGCTATACGATGGATCCAGAGCTTATTGAGCATTTTGATATCAATATGTTATTGCGTTTTCAAGTATTACCCGTCGCCTCATCTTCTGATGGTTTGACGATTGCGAGCTCTGACCCGATGAATTTTGATGCATTTGATGCTATTCGTTTTCAGACCACACACCACATCAATGAGATACTGGCAACGCCAAGTCAGATTATGAAGATGCTTGAGCAATATACAGCTATAAAGTTAACGGATACGGATGATTGGTTAACCATTGAGCATATTGTAGACGATAAAGATGATGGATTTGAAAATGAGATTTTAGAGGTCAAAGCGGCTGAGGCACAGCCCATCGTTCGATTGGTGAATAAGATACTGATCAATGCAGTTCAGCAAGGTGCATCTGACATTCACATACTTCCTCAATCCAATAATCTACATGTTTTGTACCGTATGAATGGTGATCTTGAGAAGATCATGGAACTAGAAAAGTGGGTCCAACGGCGCATGATTTCGCGAATTAAGTTGTTATCTGGCATGAATATCACGGATCATAAAAAAATACAGGATGGCCGGATGGTCATGAGCTACGAAAACAAGAAAGTCGAGTTTCGTATTTCCTGTATTCCAAACGCATATGGTGAATCCATTGTAATGCGGATATTAAACAAGGATATGGAAGCTAGCTTAGAAACGTTAGGCATGTCAGAAAAAGACTGTGGTTCACTAGCCCAAATTATTCGCAAACCTTTCGGCTTGGTGCTTGCAACAGGACCGACTGGTTCGGGGAAATCGACAACGCTTTTTGCATTGATGCAGGATATTATCGACCTTCCATTGCATATTATCACCATTGAGGATCCAGTTGAATCAGAAATAGCAAAGGCCAATCAAATTCAAATCAATGTTAAAGCGGGGTTAACATTTGCTTCTGCTTTACGTAATGTATTAAGGCATGATCCTGATGTGATTATGATTGGTGAAATGCGAGATAAAGAAACTGCTTCAATTGGTATTGAAGCAGCGCTGACAGGGCACCTTATGCTTTCAACACTGCATACCAATAGTGCTATTGATACAGTGGTTCGTTTGCATGATATGGGAATTCCAAATTATCTCCTTGCGCCTGCTTTGCGTGGTGTAATCAGCCAAAGTCTAGTGAAATGTCTATGTGAACACTGCAGGCAGCTGTTAGATGACGATCATGATGAAGTTGATGAAATATTAGAAGCTATGGGGATGAAGAGGTTGGTTGCGCTCTATAAGCCTGGGGAATGTGGGCAGTGTGCTAATACTGGGTTTTCAGGGCGTGTAATGGCATATGAATTCCTTGAAATCACGGAAGCAGTGCGTCATGCCATTCACGATGGAAAGGTTGGCAAAGAGCTGGAAGATATAGCTCAAAGTGAAGGCATGGTTTCCAAAGCAAAGCATGCATTGAGCTTGGCCGAAAAAGGCATTATCTGTAGAGATGATCTTCTGAAACTACTTGTTTGAGTGGAGATTTTTTATTTTGGCATTATTGCGAGTTGCTGAGTAACAACTGTAAATAAGAGGCTCTTCTAAATTTCAAGTGGGTAGTAAAAATTCATAGGGGGAGAATCAAGCTC
>CAYPXU010000190.1:0-2813 GCA_964414875.1 uncultured Zetaproteobacteria bacterium
TATTGCGTAACCTTCAAGATACGTACCAATCTCGCCAAACGCATAATTGCCGAGCCTGAACTACCAAAAAACAACGGAAGTACGGTTAATAAATCAACCACGCCATAGAAACTAAATACGTATTTTTTCGTATGTTTGGCGGAATAAACACGCAATACATATTCAATAAGAAATATATACATCACTGCCAATTGAAAGGAGTGGATGCTTTCACCCCAATCCTGTTCAATAACATTAATGGTATTAAGCATCGAGGTAAGCACTGATGCAAGAATCAATATCAGAATACTATAATTTAGAATTTTCCCACCAAGTGTACCCAAATCAAACATACAATGATTTAGCTGCTCTTTGAATCGCGAAGAATTCTTTATTTTTTTATCCGATGCCGCCTGTTCAGCAATCGCCTCGGCCTGCATATCATCCATCGCACCATCAGGACTATGTTGATTATCCACCGCTTCCTGCTCTTCCAAAGCCTCGCGCTGCATACGTTGCATCGGTGTCTCTTGCTCGTTATCAGTCATAACAACAGTTCAATGAGGCACTTGCAAAAGTCGTGAGCAGCAATCTGCGTCCCCACTTTGGCGCGTTTTCAGGCTGAATTTTCGACATATGGAACCACCATATCCCTCAATCCATCCTGAAAATTCACTCAAAGTGGGATTGCAGCTTATCCACTCAGACTTTTGCAAGTACCTCAATAAATAAGCATTAAAATAATTCAACATCATCATCTCCAGCAATAGCAATTAATTCGACCACGTGTTCTCGGCTTGTCATCCAAGTCTGTTGTGAATAAGGGTTTCCATTCGGGTTTATGATGATTTGATTTTGGCGGTGACACGTAAATTTTGTCTGCCTTGGAAACAACAGGTCAATACCTTTCCAAACAGGCTCATCTTGTTTATAACGTGTATCCATGGTGTAACCCAACCAGATATAACCAGCCTCCCTAAGCGTATAAAACAAAGCCATAGGATCTTCTGGTAATGGCGCAGATACCTTAAGAATTTTCAGCCCCATATCAGAATCTTCACCCGAATCAGACATTAACTTTGTCAACATATGCCTAAATGCACGCTTGGCTTCGTAATCCTCATCTCTTTCAACTGCGTACATATGAAATGATGTATGCGCTACAAACACACCATAAAATTCATTAGGGACCGTTACATGCACCTCTGTCGGGAGCTCATAGTGGCTCAACTCTTTCTGCAATAAGCCTGCTTGCTCGCGATTATCAAGCAACGGGAATATCTGCGGTTGAACATTTTCATCCTTACAAATGGTTACGATATGCGATAGCACCGTGGTAATAATGGCATATGCTGAATGATCCATCGCTTTGGGGCGCGATAAAACAACATGATTGGATTTTACAATATACTCACGCAAAACTTCCATATCATTAAATTTCCAAGGTTCGATTTTAATGTTAACCAAATCTACCAAGCCTGGCTCTTCTGCCAAACGACGCTCAAGATAAACCTGCTCGTCATCCGCCTGCTCTTTTGTTAAATCATCAAAGATAATCAAATCCAATTCATGATAAAAACGCAGCAAGCGTTTTAATAACAATGGTAGGCTACCTACCCAGCCCATTACCAAAAGTTGCATTCTATCTTCTGCTTCAACGAGCTCTATGCCCAGTGTATCAAGGTCACCCAGGTCTTCTGCCACCTGTGGAGCTTTAGGCTCACGAACACAATACATCGCTTCGTCATAAATAGCGGCATCACTAATCGCCACACCCACCAAAGCCTGTATATTCAAAGACTTAACATACTGATCATCTAGAGAATACATCGGAATAATTTCCCAATCTTCGGATATAATTGCAAAAAGCGTCACGCCACGGTCAAAAAGCTGAGCTTGCACCGTCAAAATATCTGCACTGTACTTGTCATCTGGGGTGAATAATTGCCAAGCATCATTCTCATCACGTTGAATCTTACTCTTCCAATTCACCAAATGCGCAGATGACTCACCCATCAACTCAGGAATCATCAAACGTTGCATCACCTGATCAAAATCGCTGTAGCGCAAAATATTACATAATGCTGTGGCTCTAAAATCAGCCTCAGATAGCACCACTGTTGGCTCATTATACGTACCAACATTATCCCATCCCACTTGTAGCATATGTTTATGGGTATTAAGGCGCGGATGATCCATGCCAGGAATAGCCAAACTAAGTTTAAGGTGTTTATTCTCTGTTCGTATCGCCAGCATATTATAAAAAGCATGCGATAACGATTCCGCCTCTGACTCTTGCGATGGCAATACCATTAACGCTTGTTTCGCCGAGGCAATGTTGATGCGTTTTAAGCCTGCCGAAGAGTCAATATCCCCTTGACGGTATGTTACCCACTTTTCATTGATTAATTCCGCAGGAGGATGTTCAGCATCGTGCAATAAAACTACTTTTAAACGCGTAAACGTACGATCAGAGATGATACGCAACTGATCCAAAATATAAGGCGAGGCGGGTGTCCAACCCAAAATTGCCATATGATTTTTTACTGCAATGTCCTCATTACGTAAACGGCGCATCAAACCCGATACAATATTTGCCCCGATACCAATAAAAAATGCAAAAATAAACACACCCATAATTACGCCCGTAATTGTAAATATAGCGACCGTCATATTTTCTGGGTAAATGACAGAGTTGCCAGGATCTGTTAACAAACGGAAAGCAAACCAAATCGATGAAAGCATTTCATTATCAATAGGTTTATCATAAAGACCCATAGTGTAGTCAAAATCTGAAAATAAGAAGTGTGCCGTTACACCGCCACCAATGGAAA
>CAYPXU010000191.1:0-2795 GCA_964414875.1 uncultured Zetaproteobacteria bacterium
CAGTGTTTTCAATAGATTTTATGCCCTAGATGAAAAAAAGTGGGGAGACTCCCAAGCCAAATAAGATTTACAAAATATCTAAATATTCACGGACTCCATCAGAGAGCAACATGGTTATAAAGGCTTGGTTGGCTGTGGGCATAGGGTAATTATCTAGTTGCTTGCGTCTGACCCACTTTGCCTCTGATTCAGAAACTAAATTTGAAATATCAGGGCAAAAACATACAAATAATAGAAAATGTAATGTTTTTTCAGAATAACTATGGCTATATTTCCCTAAATGCCGCCATTTTATGCCTTTTAAATGGGTTTCTTCTTTTAACTCGCGAACGGCTGCTTGCAGGGGCATTTCATTGTTTTCTACCTTACCGCCAGGCAAGGACCATAAACCACCACAATGTACATCGTCAGGACGTTTGAGTAATAATAATTCGTGATTGCTGTTAAAGGCTGCGATTAAGGCAATCACCTGCGTAGTTTTAGTAGCGGTATCAGGTGCGGTATTCGGCATTGATGACAATATATTCGTGGGTTAAGTCACCTGTCCAAATGGTGGCTTCGGCATCACCCAAACCCAAATCAACGTGTAAGGTAAACTCATCCTTGGCAAAGACATTCATACCATCTTCATCGCGGTAATCAGGGTGTAAATTGCCCGCTTCAAGCATGGTGACATCACCCGCTTTTAAGCCGATTTTATTGCGCTCAATGGCTATGCCTGCATTACCAATGGCAACAAGGATACGCCCCCAGTTGGCATCAGAGCCTGCAAAGGCTGTTTTGACCAGTGGTGATACGGCAATGGCGCGACCTACTGTGCGTGCATCTTGTTCAGTTTTTGCACCATAGACGTTGATGGTTACAAATTTTGTAACGCCTTCACCATCACGGGTAATCAATTGTGCCAATTCAATACAAAGCTCGGTGAGTGCAGCTTCAAATTCAGAGGTATTTGCAAGTGGCACATGACCCAAACCAATGCCGCTGGAAAGAAGATATAAAGTATCATTGGTGGAGGTATCGCCGTCCACACTGATGCAGTTAAATGAGCGGTTTGCCACACGTTTTAACATAGGTTGTAATTGTTCATGGGTAAGTGGTGCATCGGTGGCAACAAAAGAGAGCATGGTTGCCATATTCGGATGAATCATACCGCTGCCTTTGGATATGCCTGTGATGGTATAATGACCCACTTTCTTGGATGCCCATTTGGCAAAGGTATCCGTAGTACGGATAGCATGTGCGGCATCTTGCCAGTGGTTTGCATCGAGGTTGCTTACGACCTCATCCATGCCTGCTGCAATGCGGGCAATTGGAAAAGCTTCTCCGACAACACCTGTTGAAGCGGATAATACTTGTTCTGATCCACAAGCTGCTGCATTGGCAGCCAAATCAATCAGTTGCTGTGACCAAACACGCTCCATTTCGCCCACGCCAGCATTGGCGTTGCCAGCATTGCCGATAATACAGCGAATGTTTTCGCCATGGCTAAGCACAGTGTCTTCACCCAAATCCACACACGCCGCACGGAAGTTATTTTGTGTAAACACACCTGCCGCATGTGCTGGAACATCGGCAACAATCAATGTTAAATCTTGGCGTTTGCCAATTAAATCAGCTGATTTAACACCACATGAGGCAGTGCCAACACGAAAACCAGGAACGGGCAGGGCAGGTGATAATTCAGGTGGGTTTACGGCCATCGTTTAGCGTTTCCCATGACACTGTTTGTATTTCTTGCCAGAACCACAAGGGCAAGGCTCATTGCGCCCTACTTTTGCATGATCACGTTTTACAGTTTCTTGTTTTGCCACAGGCTCTTCTGAACGGATATTGTAGCTAAGCATTTCAGGTTCTTCTGGCTTGGTTTCAGGCTCTTGTTGTTCGACTTCTACGGTGTACAGCGTACGCATAGTTTGCTCACGCACCTCGCCTAACATACGCTCGAACAATTCAAATGATTCACGTTTATATTCCTGAATCGGTTGTTTTTGCGCATAACCACGCAAACCAACACTTTGGCGCAAGTGATCCATTGCTAAAAGGTGATCTTTCCAATGGTGATCAAGCACCTGCAAGACCAACCATTTTTCAAAACCGCGCATTTGCTCGGCACCTGTAATGGCTTCTTTGTTTGCCAAAGCCTGACGCAATACAGCAGCAATTTTCTTCACCATATCTTCAGCTTGCTGAACATCTTCACTGCTGGATAAGGCTGCAACATCAGTTTTGATGCTTAGGCGCTCTTCCAAGGCTTTTGCCAAACCTTCAAGGTTCCATTCATCATGACGACCTGCAAGGAACTCAACACCCAAACGATCAGCAAAATCATCGGACATGTCTTCAATCACATCATGCACACTATCGGCTTCCAATAGTTCGCGACGTTGATCATAAATGACTTCACGCTGTTTGTTCATCACATCATCATATTCAAGTAACTGCTTGCGAATATCGAAGTTGCGACCTTCCACTTTCTTCTGTGAATTTTCAATCGCTTTGCTTACCCAAGGATGTTCAATGGCTTCGCCTTTTTCAAAGCCCATTTTGGTCAGCATGGACTGCATCTTTTCGCCACCAAAAATACGCATCAAATCATCTTCCAATGATAGGTAAAAACGTGTTGCACCTGGATCGCCCTGACGACCTGAACGACCACGCAGCTGATTATCAATACGGCGTGATTCATGACGTTCGGTACCTAAAATATGCAGGCCACCAGCGGAAACAACCTCAATATGTTCAGCATCACATGCTGCATGCAGCTCTTCAGCCTGTTTGGCACGCTCATTATC
>CAYPXU010000192.1:0-2745 GCA_964414875.1 uncultured Zetaproteobacteria bacterium
ATATCATGGGAAAACAACTTTCAACACAAGAAATTGATCGTTATATCGCCATGATGCAAGCTGCCGTGCAATCCCATTGGAAAGTACCAGGTGGTATCAATGAACAAACACCTGACCCATTGGTTGAAATGATTTTACAGCGTAATGGACGCTTACTCAGCGTTAAAATTCTTGAATCATCCGGCAACAGCGCATTGGATCAAACACTCATCGCCGCTATCCGTGCTGCTGCCCCCTTTAACATTCCTAGCGAGCAATTTGAAAGCTTTCGCAACAACCGCATTCGCTTTCATCCACTGTAATCAGTTACAATCCTTGAATTAGCGCTTTGTTACTACGAATCATAGCCTGAATAGTTCGTACATAATCCATACCACGCTCCGAATAGTCTTTGAGCCCTATCGCAAGAAATTCTGCATCAAGTGGCTTGTGCCGCCGCCGCAAGGAATGTCGTAAATTACGAAGCAACTTATAAGATTTTGAGATGTTTAAATTATGCATATAAGCGCGAACGGACAGCTCTGCTGACTCAAAATATTGCACTTCATGTTTAGCACCCGCATTTCTTCTTAAAGGCACCAGACCACAACCTTTTTTATAGCACCATTGACCAAAATAATTGTTTGCCTGCCGTGCAAAACGTGAGTTTCCCCATGCAGATTCATTCGCCGCTTGAATTAATACCAATGCTGTTGGAATCTCATCCACACGATCTAGGATAGCTCGCCAAAATCGGCCATCTGCCTTGCCCATCCATTGCACGTGATAACGTTGTGCAATTTTTTTCAAAATACTCACTTCAAAATCATTATGCTTTTTCCATGCTAGTAAATGCTCACGCTCTTGTCGCACACGCTTATTTTCGCTTTCAACAATAGGTTTTATAAATTGAAAGAATGCTTTTTTCCCAAAATGCTTCTGAACCACATCAGCATCAGCGACAACTGGCTGGTCTTTCCCCATATTTATGTCAGTTGATAATACTTTCTCTTTTTCAAGAGCAATCCCATCCTGAATTACCAGCGCATGTTTTGTTTCCACACATGCCATTAAAGAAAGCAGTGTAAAAAATAAGGCTAGCCAATGCATAAATTTAGTTTTCGGGATAAGGTAAAGGATCACTTTTTCCAAGTGCTTCAAAACCAGCACGTCTAAAATGGCAGGAATCACAATGCCCGCACGGCATACCCTGCTCATCTGGGTCATAACATGAACGGGTTAATCCGTAGTCCACACCTAGTTTTAAGCCCATGGCAATAATCTCTGATTTATCCAGTGTGATAAGTGGTGCAACCACCTCCATATCACGACCTTCTGAACCAGCCTTTGTGCCTAGTAATGCGGTCTTAGCAAATGAATTTAAGAATTCAGGACGACAATCTGGATAGCCTGAATAATCCACAATATTTGCACCAATCACGATTTTTTCCGCACCAACAGTCTCAGCTAGACCCGCTGCCAATGAAAGAAATACCAAGTTTCGAGCTGGCACATAGGTCACAGGAATATTGCCATCATCCGCCGCATCTTTGGGTACGTCCAAATCAGTGGTCAACGCAGAGCCGCCAATCACCCCTAATTCAACCCCAATCACGCGATGATCTGTAATCCCATTGACAGCAGCAATCGCAGCCGATGCTTCAATCTCTACACGATGCCTTTGACCATAATCAAAAGCCAATGTCGTACATTGCCAACCCTTCTCACGCACAGCCCAAGCTAGGGCAGTCGCCGAATCCAATCCTCCTGATAATAATACGATTGCTTTTACTTTGGTATTTATCACACCATCTTTCACGACTTTCTCCACATCACACACCTGTTTTCTCCGCTCCCCAAATAACTTTATGCATTTGAATCTGCATACGAACAGCTAATTTATCACGTAAAATCCAAGCGCATAAATCCTCTGGGTTTAATGCTCCCCAACATGGTGATAATAAAATCGTTGCGGGTGTATGCTGTAATTTTTCGTGAATCACATGCTTTGCCCATACATAATCTGCCTGATTCGTTAATACAAATTTAATTTCATCATGGGCATGTAAATATTGTAGATTTTGCCAACGGTTTCGTTTTTCTTCACCACTACCAGGTGTTTTGATATCAATAACTTTCCGTACTGCAATCGGTACCCTACTAATATCCAATGCCCCCGATGTTTCCAATTGCACAATCGCGCCTGTATCCAATAATTTTTGCAGTAAAACAATGCATGTTTTCTGCGCCAGAGGTTCGCCACCGGTAACCAATACTAGCGGGTTCGCCCAAGCTTTAACCTGCGCGATCACATCATCCATCACCATGCTATGACCACTATCAAAAGGAATCGCGGCTAGCGTATCGCAATATGTACAGCGCAAAGGGCAACCAGCCAAACGCACGAAGGTGCAAGGCATACCCGCCAAGGTACTCTCACCTTGAATACTCTGATAAATCTCGTGAATATTAATCATATCCAAACTGGTTATTATTTTGTATTTGTCTTCAACGCAGACAAACGTGACCTAGCATCCTTTGCCGCTTTGGAATCAGGATCTTCATCAATCAGGCGCTGCAATACCGCTTTAGCATCACCCAAACGCTTCGCTTGCTGATAAGCAATACCCAACTTTAATAAACCTGCCTGATACTTATTACTCTTTGGATAACTTTGCGTTAACGTATTAAAAGCTTCTACAGCAGGCATAAATTCGCCTTTTGCCAACAAACTTTCACCCAACCAGTAATATGCCTGATCGGCAT
>CAYPXU010000193.1:0-2625 GCA_964414875.1 uncultured Zetaproteobacteria bacterium
TTGACCGATTTTTGACAGAAAATCATGTCAAGAACTATTATGCTGAATAGTTACTGATTACTTTGCTATTCACATTACAAATCGGCATCGTTCGGATATGACTCGCACACAACAACAAATAGGCTTATTTATTATTCTTTTAGCTGCCGATCAGCTAACAAAGTGGTGGATTGAGCAACAAATGCCATTTTTTCATATGGTGGTGATTGATAGTTTCTTCAACCTTGTCAAAGCGCATAACTTCGGTGTGGCATTCTCCATGTTTGCCGATTGGAATCATGCTTGGCGCACCAATTTATTGCTTGCTGTAACTATTGCCATTGCGCTTGTCGTAGCTCTTTGGTGGTGGCGTGAACGCAATAAAAAAGGCATTGAAACTTGGCTTTTTACACTTATTTTAGTGGGTGCTTGCGGTAACATCTATGATCGTATGACCTTGGGTTATGTGGTTGATTTTATTGACTGGTATATCATATGGGATGGTTCTGCCTACCACTGGCCGGCCTTTAATATTGCCGATGCCTGTATTTCCATTGCGGTGGTATTGCTGCTAATCTCCAGTTTTAAGAAGTCATAAACGGAGCTAGCCATGTGCGAAGAAGAAAAAGTTAATCGCTGCGAATGTTTGGGTAAGACCTTTGCCAAACTCAAAGAGCAAGGCTCACTTGACGATGCGATTGCTTTGGGGGCAGGTCAAGAATGTGAGGGCTGCTTACCCTACTTAAAGCTGGCATATGCCTCAGGTGAAGATGCATTTGATTTAGAGGATCCTCGCTTGAGCCAATACGAGTAAAGGCGCAGTGACCGACCTTCGCCAACATAACCCGATTTTGCTTACGGGTGCATGTCTGGTTATTCTTATTGCTGGCGTTCAAGCTGCGGCATCTTTGCTTGTGCCGCTATTGTTGGCGATGTTTATTGCTTGTATCTGTCTGCCACCTTTAAACTGGCTGGTCGCCAAACGTATGCCTGCGACATGGGCAGTATTATTGGTGACTTTGGGCTTGGTTTTGCTTGGTGCATTTCTTAGTGTTTTTATTGGCTCATCGGTCGCGGACTTCTCACAAAATTTACCCACATATCAAGAACGCCTGCAAGGGCAAACTGCACAACTGCTCACATGGCTATCAAGCTCAGGTATTAATATTTCCAATCAAATGGCTTCGGATGCATTTAATCCTGCTGCGGCAATGGGCTTTGCGGGAAAATTATTGGCAGGTTTTGGCAATGCTCTGGCAAACACTTTTTTCATTGTTTTAACAGTCATCTTTCTAATGTTTGAAGCATTATCTTTACCACACAAGTGGGCGATGATTGGCGAGCATGCACCATCCACCGATGCCATCAAAACATTTCTTGATAGTGTGAATCAATACTTGGTCATTAAAACTTGGATCAGTTTGGCAACAGGTATTGTGATTAGTATTTGGTTGGCTGTGTTGGGTGTAGATTATCCACTGCTTTGGGGGCTGGTGGCATTTCTCTTTAATTATGTGCCAAATATCGGTTCGATTATTGCCGCAGTACCCGCAGTTTTACTGGCTTTAGTACAATTAGGTGTCGATTCGGCTTTGTATGCAGGGCTGGGTTATGTTGCCGTGAATATCATCATGGGTAATGTCATCGAGCCTCGTTTTATGGGCAAAGGTGTCGGTCTATCCACTTTGATTGTATTTGTTTCTTTGGTATTTTGGGGCTGGTTACTTGGGCCTGTCGGCATGCTTTTATCCGTACCTCTGACGATGATTGTAAAACTTGCCTTGGAAGCCAATCCGAAAACCCAATGGATTGCTGTATTACTTGGTCCAGATGTTAAACCCGCTAAAGAAGAAAAAGCAGAGAAAGTCTAGGAGACATCCTCAATTAGGTGACCAATGATCCCAGTTTTTCTCTCATTCGGGACATCACCCTTTTTCCTTTTGCACAAATATTTATTCAAGCGTTACATACAACCTTACTTCCATACATACAATCGTCTATGCTTAGTTTATGGGCATATTCAAACGAATCCTGATGATATTGGCTCTTGGAATCACGTATACCGTTACAGTGCAAGCAGCACCTCAGGTTCTTGTGTTGGATATTCAGGGTGCTATAGGTCCTTCTGTCGCCGAGGATGTGCAACGGGTTCTGGATAGAGCGCAAAAGACAGACACCCAGCTCATTATCCTACGCATGGATACGCCAGGCGGTTTGGATCAGTCCATGCGCAGCATTATCAAAGGCATTCTTGCCTCTGCTGTTCCTGTTGCAACATTTATTGCTCCCAAAGGTGCGCGGGCAGCCAGCGCAGGCACCTATATCCTTTATGCCTCACACATCGCCGCCATGGCTCCTGCCACCAATCTTGGGGCTGCCACACCAGTGCAGATAGGCGGCTTGCCATCGATTTCTCCACCGACAAAACCAGGCACGCAAGACAAGTCTGGTACACAAGACAAATCGAAACAACAGGAGATACATGGCGATACCATGCAGCATAAACTGGTCAATGATGCTGCCGCTTATATTCGCGGACTGGCGCAATTAAGAGGTCGTAATACCGACTGGGCTGAAAAAGCAGTCCGACAAGCCCCCTCTGTCAGGGTAGTTGCCACCTTCTCAAAAAAAGTCTCACCGCTTAAG
>CAYPXU010000194.1:0-2525 GCA_964414875.1 uncultured Zetaproteobacteria bacterium
CAATGAATTTGCATGATAAAAAAATCTTGACCTGAAGCACAGTTCATACCCGAGTTGAGGCGTTCAAACATAATGGGTACTGCATTCATGCCATTGGCTACAACCATGCTGCCATTAAACCGATAAGTGTGTCTTCCCAACTACTTATCATGGTGTTTTAAGGCTCAATTGCATGACGATGGCATCTTCACGGGGTTCACCTTTTGTTTCAGGCACGTAATAGCCCTTGCGACGACCAATTTCTGCAAAACTCAATTGGCTATAAAGTGCTTGTGCAGCAAGGTTAGAAGCTCGCACTTCCAATAAAATGAGTTGATAGCCTTGTTTGTCATGTATCAGCTGCATACTCAATGCTTTGGCAATGCCTTGACGTTGATAAGCAGGAGCAACAGCCACCTGCATGATATGTACTTCATCCAATATATCTTGGCTCAAGATATAAGCTGCGATTTTCTTGTCCGATTCACTCACATGCAAATCAAAGCCAGATTGCATCACATCCAATAATGACTTTTTTGACCATTGCTCTGCAAATAACTGCTGATTTAAGTCAAAAACAGCATCAATATCATCCACAGTTCCCAAACGGTATGTGCATGCGCCCATATTTATTCGGGTGCTTCGATCTGCTCAATCCAAGTACAAACTTCTGAATCACAAACATGCTGTGTGCCGTTTCGCTTGGTTACTTTTTCAGTGACATAAGGCGCACCACATTCAGGACATGGTTTATCAATCGGCTTGTTCCACAGGGCTTTTTTACACTTGGGATATTTCGAGCATGAATAAAATATCTTTCCACGCCGTGATTTTTTCTCTAAAAAGCTGCCTTTACCACATTCAGGGCACTGAATACCTGTATCTTTGGGTTTTTCCAATGGCTGAATGCCTTTGCATTCTGGATAAGCCGAGCAGCCTAAAAATTTTCCGTAACGACCTTGTTTGATGACCATAAACTTACCACAAAGGTCACATTTTTGATCGGAAACCTCAGGTTCAGGCGCTTCCCCATTACCATCTAATGGTCGTGCCTGTTTGCATTCAGGGTAACCCGTACAAGCCAAGAACTTGCCATAACGCCCCAATTTAATTGCCATAGGCTTGCCACATTCTGTGCAGACCTCATCGGTTTTTTCATGCGTGACATCGGAGCGTTTTACATTTTCCATGGTGTCATCAACACGGGCTTTGAATGGCACC
Source organism: uncultured Zetaproteobacteria bacterium (assembly GCA_964414875.1). Lineage (GTDB taxonomy): Bacteria > Pseudomonadota > Zetaproteobacteria > Mariprofundales > Mariprofundaceae. The sequence goes on from CAYPXU010000194.1 coordinate 1,201, forward strand.
CAAAACTCATGCAATAATGGTCGCCATTCACGTTCACCACGCGCAACAGCATCCAGTTGCGCTTCAATTTCAGCAGTAAAGCCAGTTTCCACAATATCGGTGAAGTAGGTAGTTAAAAAGCGGCTAACGATCTCACCGACATCAGTTGGCACGAAACGTTTTTTATCCATATCAACATATTGACGGGTACGCAAAACATTCAGAATCGAGGCATAGGTTGAAGGACGACCAATACCATGACCTTCAAGCTCTTTCACCAAAGTAGCTTCACTAAAACGAGGTTTTGGTTCGGTGAAATGCTGTTTGGGGGTCACTGCCTTGATATCAATGGCATCACCAATATTCATAGCTGGTAATAAACGATCTTTATCATCTTTGGCTGGCTCATCCGTGCCTTCAATATAGAGCGTTCGGAAACCTGCAAATGCCAATACGGAACCTGTAGCACGCAAGGTTAAATCATCGGATGTTATATCCACGCGCACTTGATCAAGAAGTGCGGGGGACATCTGTGATGCCAAAGCACGTTTCCAAATCAATGTGTACAACTTATGCCCATCAGCATCCAATACAGAGCGCATGGCTTCGGGTGTACGGGCTGTGGATGTAGGACGAATAGCTTCATGCGCTTCTTGGGCATTCTTGCTCTTAGATTTGAATACACGCGGCTTGGCTGGCAAATAATCGTTACCCCAACGCGATGAGATATATGAACGCATATCTGCTAATGCATCATCGGATAAAGCAACCGAATCGGTACGCATATAGCTAATTAGACCAACAGGTTCACCATCCACTTCGATGCCTTCATATAGTTTTTGTGCGACTTGCATGGTTTTTCGGGCTGTAAAACCAAGTTTGCGTGAGGCATCCATTTGCAAGCTGGAAGTAATAAACGGTGCAGCAGGCTGTTGTTTGGCTTGTTTCTTTTGAATATCAGCAATACTGAATGAGCCTTGTTCTACTTGGCGGGCAGCATCACGTGCCGATACACCATCAGGCAAGGCAAACTTACCAAGCGTTTTACCAGCCATGGCATTTAAACGCGATTCAAATGCACCATTCTTTGCTTCACATTCAGCTTCAATGCTCCAATATTCTTTGGGTTTGAAATCACGAATATGTTGTTCGCGTTCACAAATCAAACGCAAAGCAACCGATTGCACACGACCTGCCGACAGCCCACCACGGACTTTACGCCACAATAAAGGTGATAAAGTAAAACCAACCAGATAATCCAAGGCACTACGGGCTTGCTGGGCATCCACCAAGGGCATATTCACTTCCGATGGATTTGCCATCGCCGCATCAATGGCTTTTTTGGT
>CAYPXU010000195.1:0-2516 GCA_964414875.1 uncultured Zetaproteobacteria bacterium
GCATCTGTGCTTTCCTCTGCCGATCAAGAAATCGAAACATGGCAGCAGGAACTCGAACACCTAAAACAAGAGAAAAAAGCCTTAATGCAACAGTTGCTCACTGGCAAGCGACGGGTGAAGCTGACTCCATGAATACTTTTTTCATGTGTCATCATAGCCTATTATATTTCTTATGCGCCTGCGTGGAACAAGGGGTGGTTTATGCATGTTGATCGGGATATGTTGGATTTAACTTCAACGTTTGGCTATCATTGCGGCAACACAGCCGCCACGCCTATGGAACTTCGGTTTTACGCGCAACCTTGGCGGCTTTTTTGTGCCTGCACGACAAGGGGCACTCTACATGCGTAAGATCCCTTATCGCAAAGCAGCCATCACCTATGAAGAGCAGTTAGATCATTGCGGCAACACAGCCGCCACGCCTATGGAACTTCGGTTTTACGCGCAACCTTGGCGGCTTTTTTGTGCCTGCACGACAAGGGGCACTCTACATGCGTAAGATCCCTTATCGCAAAGCAGCCATCACCTATGAAGAGCAGTTAGACAAACTTATGGATCGAGGGTTGGCTGTATCGAATCGTGCTTATGCACTCAAAAACCTACAACATATCAGCTATTATCGGCTCAGTGCTTACTGGTTTCCATTTCGAATCAGGGGTGATTCTGGTAAAGCTACTGACAAATTTGAGGAAGCTGCAAGCTTTGAAACGGCGGTTGAGCTGTATGAGTTTGATCGTCACTTCAGGTTGATTGTTATGGATGCGATTGAAAGGGTCGAAGTGGCTGTTCGCACTCGTCTGGTGTATCACCTGTCTCATCAATATGGCGCTTTTGGTTATTTGGATGCTAGAAATTTTCATCCCAAATTCGGGCATACCAAGTGGCTTTCTTCACTGAAGTATGAAGTAGATCGCTCGAAAGAAGAGTTTATTAACTGCTATTTCAAGAAATATGCTGATCCTCATCTACCCATATGGATGGCTACAGAGGTGATGTCTTTGGGAGCACTCTCTTTCCTGTATTCGGGAATGACAAACGACGATAAAAGAGCAGTTGCCTCTACTTTTCACGTGCATTTTAGAAGGCTGCAAGAGTGGTTACATACACTGACTTATATTCGAAACCTGTGTGCACATCATAGTCGCTTATGGAATCGGGAATTGGCTATCAAACCCAAAGGCAATCTGCGTGAAAAAGAATGGGTAGCACCGCTGACACCAAGAAATGACCGTGTTTTTTATGTGCTTCTTATTCTTCGTCAGATGTTAAAAGAGTCAGAGAATGGTAGGCATTGGCAAGAGAGGTGTGAAATTCTGCTTGAGCCTATCTGTGGAATCAGGCGATGGAGAATTGCAATGGGTATCCCTGAAGCTTGGAAAGACCACCCTCTTTGGGATGTGAGTCAGGTATGCTTTCCCACGCAAGAGCTAGGGAACGAGGGAGATAACAATGTTTAAACAATGTGAGCAACTCAAAAAATGTCTGGATGCCTTGCGACCATTGCCACGGCATACGGTGAAAAGCCTGCATGAACAGTTGGTGTTAGAATGGACATACAACTCCAACGCGATTGAGGGTAATACGCTCACGCTAAAAGAAACCAAAGTTGTGCTGGAAGGCATTACCATTGGCGGAAAACCGATGCGGGAGCATTTTGAAGCCATCAACCACAAAGAAGCCATCGACTACGTTGAGGATATTGTCCATCAGCAAGAGTCTTTAAGTGAATGCTTTATTCGTGATATTCATCAACTGGTATTAAAAAACATTGATGATGACCATGCAGGGCGATACCGAACAGAAAATATTGTGATTTCAGGGGCAGATCATACACCGCCAGATTATCTACATGTTCCAGAGCAGATGCGTGAACTTTTGAACTGCCATCACAGCTTTTCTGGACACCCCATTGAACGGGCTGCACGGCTGCATAGTGATTTTGTTAAAATTCATCCGTTTGTGGATGGTAATGGTCGCACGGCACGGCTATTGATGAACTTGGATTTGATGTCTGCGGGTTATTTGCCTGTGATTATCAAGGCCGCTGATCGTTTGCTTTATTATGAAGCTTTGGATAAGGCGCATACAGAGCATGACTATAGTAATTTCTTTGCGCTTGTTGCTCGTGCAGAAGAAGATGCCTTGCAAAATCACCTGAAGCTTTTGGGTTCATCGCATGTGTAAGCTTCCCCAAACCCAAGAGCAATATAGCTCCCATATTCCAGCTTTGCATACGCTGGCAGCACTTGGCTATCAATATCTATCGCCCGATGAATGTCTCACCAAACGCGGTGGCACTAACTCGGTATTGCTTAAAGATGTTTTGATTGAGTCGCTTAAACAGCGAACATTTGAATACAAAGGAAATACTTACCCACTTTCCACCAATGCGATTGACCAAATTGTGCGCGAATTTGAATCGCCGCAAATGAATGAAGGTTTGATGGTCGCCAATGAAAAACTTTACGACAAAATGACGCTTGGTGTGACCGTCACTGAATTTGTGGGTGGCAATA
>CAYPXU010000196.1:0-2492 GCA_964414875.1 uncultured Zetaproteobacteria bacterium
TACTGCCAACTGTAATACGCAAACACTGATCCAACAAACCACCATGTGCATGCATGCTTTTAATCAGAATACCACGCGCTTTCAAAGCTTCAAACACAGCAACAGCATCTTGCACACGCATCAAAATAAAATTCGCCTGTGATGGAAACACTTCAACCCCATGCAAAGCCATCAAAGATGCAGTCATACGATTGCGCTCAAAACAAATATCACGCGCTTGGTTTTTAAATATATCACTGTGTTGCAAGAAAAAACGTGCCGAAGCTTGTGTTAAGCTATTGATATTATATGGCATGCGCACCTTATTCAAATCAGCAATCATATTCGCATCAGCCAATAAATAACCCAACCGCAAACCTGCCCAGCCAAGCTTAGAGAACGTGCGTAACACCACCACATTCGGCGCAATCAAATCTGTATGGGTGCGCTCAGAAAAAGGCGCATAAGCTTCGTCAATCACCACAAGTCCGCGAAAACCCTTGGCTATTTTCTCAACGACATCTTTGCCCCAAAGATTACCTGTCGGATTATTTGGGCATGCTAAAAATGCCATCACCGCTTTTTCTCGCGCACAAACTTGCAAAAATTGATTGGCATCTAAGGAAAAGTCTTTTGTCAAAGGCACGCTCGCAACCGATCGCTTAAGCCACTGAGAAATCAACTCATACATTACAAATGTCGGCGTTGGTGTTACACAAACCCCTGGCTCATTGGCAATCAACAACATTTGAATAATTTCATCCGAACCATTACCCAATAAAACTTGCTCTGGCTGCAAGCCTTCTTGCTTGGCAATCATCTCACGTAAACCCTGCATGTCCGCATCGGGGTAACGGTTGATCTCAACCTGTGCCAGTTCTTTCAGCCACGCCTCACGCAAATCATCAGGTAATGCGAATGGGTTTTCCATGGCATCAAGCTTCATCATACCTGATGAATCAGGCACATGATAAGCAGCAAGTGCTTTAATATCTTTTCGAATCATTGAACATCCTTCAAACGAAGTTCCAAGGTTAAGGCATGTGCCTGTAAACCTTCGCGGTGTGCCAAATGCGCTGCCGCAGCACCAATATTTTTTACACCTTCAGGTGTCGCACGGATCACACTGCTACGTTTCTGAAAGTCATACACACCCAAAGGGCTAGAAAAACGCGCCGTACGATTGGTTGGCAACACATGATTCGGACCTGCGACATAATCACCCAAAGCTTCTGGCACATAATGACCCATAAAAATCGCCCCTGCATGGCGAATATGTGGTAATAAGGCATCAGGATCTTCCACAGCCAACTCTAAATGCTCTGGCGCAATAATATTCACAATCTCAGCCGCTTGCTCCAAGCTATCAGCCAAAATCAATGCGCCATGCGTTTCAACGGAAGTGCGGGCAATATCTTGACGAAGCAAATTTTGCAAATGTATTTCAATATGCTCGTCAACTTCATCCAACAATGCCGCATCTGTGGATACCAAAATACTCTGCGCTGCTTCGTCATGCTCAGCCTGTGATAAAAAGTCTGCTCCCAACCATTCAGGGTTTCCACTATCCACAATCATGGCGATTTCAGATGGCCCCGCAATCATATCAATACCGCATGTACCAAACACTTGCTTCTTCGCAGCCGCTACAAATTTATTGCCCGGGCCAACAATTTTATCTACGGCAGGAATCGTTTCAGTGCCATAAGCCAATGCTGCAACAGCTTGCGCACCACCCACAGCATAACCCTCTTGCACACCTGAAATATAAGCCGCAGCCAATACCAAATCGTTCATTTCACCTGCGGGTGTTGGCACAACCATGACAATCGTCTCAACACCTGCCACATGAGCTGGCACAGCATTCATCAATACCGAAGATGGATATGCCGCTTTACCGCCAGGCACATACAAACCAACCTTGTCCAACGGTGTGATACGTTGCCCCAAAGTCATACCTGCATCATCGGTATAATCCCAATCTCTTTGCACTTGATGCTCGTGATAAGCACGAATACGATTCACTGCCAGCTGCAATGCCGAACGATCTTCATCGGACACACGATGCCATGCTTCTTCCATACATGCTCGGCTAATCACCATATCTTTGGCAGTACAATGCCAACCATCAAACTTGGCTGTGAATTCGCACAACGCGGCATCACCGCGCATTTTAACCTGCACCAGAATATCAGCCACTAACGCTTGAATATCTGCACCGGTATCTGTCTCACGACTTAAAAGTGCATCCAACTGTGCGCGAAAATCTGCCTGATTTGCATCAAGACGAAGAATATTTGCCATCAAAATCTCCTAAAGAGGTGTTCTTAAAATCTAGACTGATACTTCGCGACGCTCAACTGCCTCACGAAGTTGTTCAATGATAGGTTTTATCAGCCCACGTTTGGTTGCTGCACTGGCAGGATTCACAATCAAACGGCTCGAAATATCATACAACGTTGTTTCTTCAATCAAACCATTGGCGCGCAAAGTGCTTCCTGTTTCTACAATAT
>CAYPXU010000197.1:0-2446 GCA_964414875.1 uncultured Zetaproteobacteria bacterium
CTGGAAAAATAACAACTTTATGCCCTTCTTTGACATGTTTAATCAGGCTTTTCATCGCCATCGGATCACCATGATCAACAGCAAAAAGGCGCATCCAACGCTTTAAGGGTCGCATCCACCATTTATTATAATAACTACTATGCACAGCATAAGCAATATCTTCAGGCAAGAAGACAGACAACAAAATTGCATCTAAAAATGAGGTGTGATTGGCAACAATCAAAGCACGGTCACCCACATCACGCAAATGTTCCATACCCTTAAGCTCAACACGGTATAACAACCGCAAAAGTCCGCGCAGCAGCCAGAAAACCAACCCTCTTATCATCCACTACCTCCATCACTATATGCTAGCAAAAATACACAGCCCCAATACAAACAGTACTTCCCAGACCGCCATTACGTATGATGGCTTATTTTTGCCTGATAAGCCAATTTATGACATACTGCCAGCATGACTATTCAACTATCAAACCGCCTTGCAAAAGTTAAACCATCTGCAACCCTCGCTATCACTGCCAAAGCCGCTGAACTTCGAGCTTCGGGTAAAAATATTATCAGCCTTTCCGTTGGTGAGCCTGATTTTGAGACTCCCAAGGCCGCACGTGAAGCAGGCATCAAAGCCATTGAAGAAGGTTTTACGCGCTACACTGCCGTACCTGGTATTCCAGAGTTACGCAAAGAAATCGCAGCCAAGTTTAAGCGTGATAATGGTTTGGATTATAAGCCTGAGAATATTTTGGTCAGCACAGGTGGCAAGCAGTGTATTTATAACCTGCTAATGGCACTCATCAATGAAGGTGATGAAGTGATTATCCCTGCGCCGTATTGGGTGAGCTATCCCGATATGGTATTGCTCGCAGAAGGTGAGCCAGTCATGATTGAATGCATGGCTGATGCCAATTTTAAATTGACTGCGGCACAACTTGAAGCAGCCATCACTCCCAAAACCAAGATGATGTTTTTAAATTCACCATCCAACCCCACAGGCATGGCATATTCCGCTGATGATTTAAAAGCTTTGGGCGAAGTGATTCGCAAACATCCGAATATCGTGGTCGCCACTGATGATATGTATGAAAAGATCATGTTTGATGACAAAATCTTTGCCACCTTTGCCGAAGTAAACCCTGATTTAATTGATCGCACCGTTACGCTCAATGGCGTATCCAAAGCCTATTGTATGACAGGCTGGCGCATTGGCTTCTGTGGCGCACCCATAGAACTCATCAAAGCCATGAGCAAGATTCAAGGGCAATCTACATCCAACCCCTCATCCATTGCCCAAAAAGCAGCCCTAGCAGCACTTCAAGGACCAACAGACGAGCTTGATGAGATGGTGCGCACCTATGAAACCCGCCGCACATGGCTGGTCAAAGCCTTGAACGATATTGATGGCATGGATTGCATCACGCCCGATGGTGCGTTTTATGTATTCCCAACGGTTACAGATTGGTTAGGCAAAACCACACCCGAAGGTTTAATACTCACCGATGATGTCATGGTATGTGAATGGTTGCTTGAAGCAGCAGGTGTAGCCCTTGTTCCTGGCACAGCCTTTGGCTCACCTGGGCAAATCCGCTTTTCCTACGCAGTTTCTCAGAGTACATTAGAAGATGCTGTCAGCCGTGTAGCAAAAGCTGCGGGCAATTTAAACTGATGCACCTGCCCTTTTGCACCCAATATAAGGAAGCGCAATAATGCCGACGATATTACGAATCGGTTCATTTCGCTTCTTCTTTTATAGTAATGAAAGTGGCGAACCTGCACATATTTCATATACAAAGAGATAATATGCTGGCTAAATTTTGGCTGCATCCAGTAGCATTGGCTAGTTCCACAAGGTTTTCTCCAAAAGATTTAAGAAAACTGGATCTGCTAGTAAATGAAAATAAAGATACTTTGATGGAGGCTTGGAATGAATACTTTAGCAGTTGAATATCATGCACAGGCTCAAAATAGCATGTGTACCGAAAATGAGCTTATTGTCGAGCTTGTGGATGGCCGCAAAATTTCAGCACCATTGGTTTGGTTTCCACGTTTGGCACAAGCTAGCCAAGAAGAATTAAGCCATTGGGAGTTACTGGGTGATGGTGAAGGCATATATTGGCCTGATGTCGATGAAGATTTAAGTGTAAATGGGTTATTAATTGGCGCGCACTAAACAAAAGCTAGAAACATTGGAAGATACTGCAAGCAAGGTGGCAAAAGCTGCTGCAATTTTGAAATGATAAACAGTCCTTGTTTTGCCCTTAATATCCAATATGAAGGAAAAAGTGTCCGTATAAGCATAGAAAATATGAGGACAATTAGTTCCTCATATTACTATAGTTAGGATTTTAAACTAAATGTCGTTATAGTAGTAATATGTCAAGAAACAGGAGGCAAAAACATGGGAATAGCAATTGAAGAAATTGAAAATGAGATTATAAATTTACCTCAAGAT
>CAYPXU010000198.1:0-2409 GCA_964414875.1 uncultured Zetaproteobacteria bacterium
GTTCTTCGCAGTTATCACAATTTATGGACCAAACCAATCCATTATCAGAAGTAACACATAAACGTCGTATTTCGGCGCTTGGCCCCGGTGGTTTGTCACGTGAACGCGCTGGTTTTGAAGTGCGCGATGTGCATCCAACCCATTACGGCCGTTTATGTCCGATTGAAACACCCGAAGGTCCAAACATTGGTTTGATTAACTCCATGGCATCGTATGCCAAGGTGAATGAGTTTGGTTTTATCGAAACGCCTTACCGTACCGTGAAGAATGGTAAAGTGACCAATGACGTGGTTTATTTGTCTGCGATTGAAGAAGCGGGTCATGTGATGGCACAGGCAAATGCAAAAGTAGATGCCAAGGGCGCATTTGTTGCAGATGTGATTCAATGTCGTCAAGACGGCGAATTTATTATGTCTGCCCCTGCGGATATTGAATATATGGATGTATCACCATCACAGGTTATTTCTGTGGGTGCGGGTTTGATTCCATTCCTTGAACATGATGATGCGAACCGTGCCTTGATGGGTGCGAACATGCAGCGTCAGGCAGTGCCTTTGTTGCGTGCTGAGAAACCATTGGTTGGTACGGGTATGGAAGCGCCGTTGGCGCGAGATTCAGGTGTATCCGCTGTTGCGCGTCGTGCTGGCGTGGTTGAGTCTGTTGATGGCTCTCGCATCGTGGTACGTGTGCATGATGATGAGCAGGTTGAAGGTGAACCTGGTGTTGATATTTATCGTTTGTTTAAATATCGCCGTTCAAATCAGAATACCTGCTTTAACCAACGTCCAACCGTGAAAGCTGGCGATATGGTTCGCCCAGGCGATATTATTGCTGATGGACCATCTACTGATATGGGTGAGTTGGCATTGGGTCGCAATGTATTGACTGCTTTGATGCCTTGGCGCGGATATAACTTTGAAGATGCGATTGTAATTTCTGAAAAGTTGGTAAAAGAAGATGTATATACGTCTATTCACATTGAAGAGTTTGAAGGTGTGGCGCGTGATACCAAGTTAGGTGAAGAAGAAATTACCCGCGATATTCCGAATGTGGGTGAAGAAGCTTTGCGTCATTTGGATGATACAGGCATTGCTTTTATCGGTGCGGAAGTAAAAGGCGGCGATATTCTAGTTGGTAAAATCACGCCGAAGGGTGAAACACAACTTTCACCTGAAGAAAAGCTATTACGCGCTATCTTTGGTGAAAAAGCCTCTGATGTTCGTGATAGTTCATTGCGTATCAAACCGGGTAATGAAGGTGTGGTCGTTGATGTGCAAGTCTTTACACGTCGTGGTGATGAAAAAGATGAACGTGCAAAATCCATTGAAGAATCTGAAGTTGAAAAGCTTTATGCTGATAAAGAAGATGAACGTCGTATTTTCGAAAGCAATGTTCTGAATCGTTTGCAAGCGTTGTTGGCGGGTCATAAGGCTGTAAGTGTGAAAGGTCTTAAAGCTGGCACGACAGTAACGGCGGATCATTTGGCTGAGTTGCCGTTACGTGAATTATCAGCAGCGTCGGTTGACAATGATGATGTGAATGCACGTGTAGCTGAAATTCTTGAATCGATGGATAACGAACGTGCGCGTCTTGAAACACGTTTTGAAGAGAAGGTTGCCAAGGTTCGTGAAGGTTCAGAATTAAAACCTGGTGTGATTAAGGTTGTGAAAGTATTTGTTGCTGTGAAGCGCAAATTGCAGCCAGGTGATAAAATGGCGGGTCGTCATGGTAACAAGGGTGTTATTTCGATCATCGTACCAGAAGAAGATATGCCGTTTACCGAAGATGGTCGCTCTGTTGATATTTGCTTGAACCCATTGGGTGTACCTTCGCGTATGAATATTGGTCAGATTTTTGAAATTCATATGGGTTATGCAGGTGCAGAATTAGGACATCGCCTTAATGAAATGGTTCGTGCTCACGCCAAGAAGTCAGATCTGCGTGACTATTTGTTAGAAATTTACGAAGAAGATAGCAAAGCATGTGGTCAGATTAAAGGCATGTCTGAGCCTGAATTGGATGAGTTGGTGCATAACTTAAAAGGCGGTGTGCCGATTGCCTCACCTGCATTTGATGGTGCGAATGAGAAAGATTTGCAGCGCATGTTGGAACTGGCAGATGTTGATGCGTCTGGCCAAACAACATTGTATGACGGTCGCACAGGTGAAGCCTTTGATCGTCCGATTACCATTGGTCAAATGTATATCTTGAAACTTCATCACTTGGTGGATGAGAAGATTCATGCACGTTCAACGGGTCCTTATTCATTGGTTACACAACAACCATTGGGCGGTAAAGCTCAGTTTGGTGGGCAGCGTTTTGGTGAAATGGAAGTGTGGGCACTGGAAGCTTATGGTGCGGCACATGTGTTGCAGGAAATGTTGACTGTGAAGTCGGATGATGTGCAAG
>CAYPXU010000199.1:0-2389 GCA_964414875.1 uncultured Zetaproteobacteria bacterium
ACATCGGGTCGATCAACATGCACAATAGCAGCAGCTTGCAGCAATAAATCCACGCCCGTACGCGGCACTAAATTTCGCAGTGTAATGATGGTTGGCAAATCAGCATTGTCACCCCAAAGGGATTGGCGTATTTTTTTACGCTCTTGCCATGGCAAATCAAAGCCGTCAATGCCACCTGCTGCGACAGTAATTTTCTTGGCAGGGATATGAAAGAAATCTTGCAAGCGTTGCTGCATAAAGTCACTTAATAGCAAGTATGATTGTGCACTTTGATAAACGCTGCGTTCCAGTTTGCGCATGCCAGAAGTCACTAGGCGATGGCGAAAATTCCAATCCAGCCCATGCCTTGTGGCATACTCTTCAAAAGCGAAGGAATGGCATATTTGCAGGCGTGGTAACTTGCAACCTGCCTGCATGAGCGCCCACATGACAAAGGGTTGTTCGGCAATAACAACATCAAATTCTTGATGCATTAGCCACCACATATTGGCCTCTTTACGTAATTGCATTAGCCCTTTTCTGCCTTTATCGCCACTAAAAATAAGGCGGTGTTCGTCAATGCCATGCTCCAGTTTGATAAGAATATCGGCATCATCGGTGGGCTGCCTAGTTAATACACTGAGTTTGGCCCCAGCATCGTGCAAAGCGCGAATATGATGGTGCAACATGCGCTCGGCACCGCCATGGACGGTTTGAGCTGAAACATCGCTAACAATCAGTATACGCAAGCCTTTTAAATTCAAAATTGCCACTCCCGTTGCTGCATCCAGCGATCCATTAATAATAGCCCCCATAGTATATCAGAGCGATCTTCACCACGCTGGTGACGCTGCCATTGCTCTTGCACAAAATCACGCCGCACCAAGCCGCCCAAAGGATTTGATTGGCTGAGATTCTCCACATCTTGTGCTAAATCGCTACGCAACCAATGTTTGATGGGTGCCATAAATCCCTGTTTGGGGCGATAAACCATATCGTGTGGGATGTAATCTGTGGTGATGGATTTTAACACTACCTTTAAATGCTCCTGCCAAGGCATGCCTTTGACTTTCCACGATGCATCTAAAGTCGTCATAAGGGATAATAACCGTGTGTCGAGAAAGGGTGCGCGTAACTCCAAACCATGTGCCATGCTCATGCGGTCGCCCATTGCCAGCAAATCATCATTTAAGTAGGTGAGTATGTCGTATATCATGGCACCATTCACGGCTCCATAACGCTGTAAAAGACCTGTCAAGCCACCATATGCATCGCTAGCGCTGTGCCATGTGCGGGTGCTCATGGCAGGTTCTTGCGGTGTAAACATATGTGACCAATCAGCTCCAGTCGTTCGCATCCATTGCTGATAAGCTTCATCAGGGTTTAGATTTAAGCCTTGAAGAAAACGTCGCAAACGACCACGCATATTGCGACTGGAATGGCTATCGCCGAGCTTTTGCAGGCATGTAAGTGCCAGATTACGAGCGGGTAAGTGGCGTAACTTTTGCTGCCATGCCATACCCAAATAGCGCGGGTAGCCGCCAAATAATTCATCACCACCCACACCTGATAATGCCACATCAACATAAGGTTTTGCGGCTTGGCTTATGAGGTACATGGGCAATGCTGCTGAATTGGTCACTGGCTGGTCAAATGCTAGTGCTAAATCGTTTAAAGCATGGTGGGCATCGGCATTGACTTCAAGTGTTTGATGCTTAGTGCCTAAGTGATTGGCGACGCTTTGAGCAAAGCCGCTTTCATCATAGTCTGCCGTGCCACCTGCAAAGCGTACGGAGAATGTGTGTAGAGGCTGGTTGGTTTTTTGAGCTAAAATACCTGCAATCAATGAGGAATCGACACCACCTGATAAAAATACGCCCAAGGGTTTATCCGAGACCAAGCGCATGCTGAAGGCATCTTCTAGCAGTGTCTTAATCTCGCCTTGGACTTCATCAGGGGATATATCCAGAGGCTGGCTTGCTTCGGGCAAGAAATGATAACGGCGAATAGCAATGGCTTCACCAGCCCGTGCAATGGCATAACATCCAGCCGGCAATTGTGAGACTTCTTGGTACATGGTGGTAGGTGCTTCTACACGCATGGTTGTTAATATGGCATGCACAGCATGTAAATCTGGTGTTAAAGACCAATCACCTTTTTCAAAGCCAGATAGCAAAGAGGAAAAGCCAATACGCCCAGCTTGTTCGCATACAAACAGGGGTTTTTCACCAAAAGCATCGCGCCCAATCAGGCATATTTTTTCACGCTTGTCCCATAATACTATAGAAAACATGCCATTGAGCATGGCAAACATGGATGCACCAAAACGGCGGTACAAGTGTGGCAATACTTCTGTGTCACTATCAGATTGAAAGTGTACGCCATCTTGCTCTAACTGCTTGCGCAAGGC
>CAYPXU010000200.1:0-2376 GCA_964414875.1 uncultured Zetaproteobacteria bacterium
TCATCGGCATCAAAACGAATGCCACCAGGCTGTTGATCATCCCAAATACGCATGCTGTGCATTGCCTCACCATGCAGGTGTTTCCACGCGCCCAAGCCTTGTAATATCTTCTGGTTGCCCAACACAATCGCCGATACGCGGCAATCCATGCCCAACGATTCAAATACCTGCGATTCACCACGCTCAATGATCGTAACACGCAAGCCTGAATCTTTTAGCGCACTCGCAAATGCCAAGCCGACCATGCCAGCACCCACCACCAACACATCCACCTGTTCTATATGTCCGTTTAATGCTTGATCTACATGTGAATTCATAAAGTCTCCCCTACATGGCCACCATCTTGGTTAATTTGCGTCTTTGATGATTTGCGCAAATAAGTTAACCCTGCTGCATGCTGCAAAAGCTCATCTTTTAAGGGTTTTATGGTCTGCACTGCTGCCAAAGCTTGGGCGCGTAAGACTCTCATCCACGCCAAATCATTGCCAAAACTCGCCAGCATAGATTCGGTAAAGCCAGCCACAGCCAAAACATCGGCACGGCGTTTCTCAGCATAGGCACTTAACAAAAGCGGATTGCCCGCATCTTTTTTCGCCAAGGGACTATCCAATACCGTAATCAAATCGATCACATCACGCAGCCCTAAATTCATACCCTGCCCTGCCACAGGATGCACGGTATGCGCGGCATTACCCACCAAGGCAATACGTGAACGAGTATATTCTTTGGCAATGCGCAATTCCAAGGGGAAACATGCACGTTTGCCCAGCGATTCAAAACGCCCAGAACGTGGTAATACCGATTCATCGGCTGCCCGTTGCAAACGTTTCAAAAACATGCGATCAGGCAAACCCATCATACGTACCGCTTCTTGCGGAGCTAAAGCCCAAACAATAGAAAACCTATCATCGGATAAAGGTAAAAATGCCAAAGGCCCTGATGCACGGAAACATTCATAAGCCGTGTCGGCATGACCGCGTTCACAACGCACCGAAGCCACCAAACCAAAACGATTATGATCCCAGCCATGTGTGCCAATGCCAGCCATACGTCGAATTTGTGAATGGGTGCCATCCGCACCGACCAATAAAGCAGCCGTAATATTTAGCTGCTCTCCATCTTGAGATAAAGAAATACTAACACCATCATCTTCATGCTTAAAAGATAAAACACGCGCAGGGCGAAACCATGTTACCTTGCCTTGCAATACCTTATAAATCGGATGCACCACATCGGCAATTTCAACCACATAACCCAGTGCCTCAACACCAGCTTCTGCTGCATCCATCTGCACCAAACCCCTATTATTCGGTTCGCGAACTTCAATATAACGAATCATGCCCGTACCAGCACTTTCTATATCTTGCCAAAGCCCAAGCTCTTCAAGGTAACATCGTGAACCATACGATAGTGCTACCACACGCTCTGGATCGCTCTTGCCCATGCCATGAAGCAATGCCTCAATAATGGCAACACGGCGCCCTTGTTCGGCAAGCTGCAGTGCTAATACACCACCAATTACGCCCCCGCCGACAATCACCACATCAAAATCTTTTTGTTGTTGATTCATATCCCTACCCACCCTAAGGAAATTCCGATGAACTCTGAATGCAGAGCATCAGAATCAAAATCATCCAAACCAAAGCCGAAAACGCAAGAAATAGCAACAATATCGCTAAGCTTACCAACGCAGGAGTGGGTGGTTTCGGACTCATTCTCAACATTCACGAGCTGGTCGATGTTTCCCTTCGTGCAATACTGATAAAATAAAAATACATCACAAGTCTTGACTCTAAAAAAACTCATGACAAAGTTCGCCGCGTCTTACCGACACTGTTCTAAAAGTAATATGCCGGGGTGGTGAAATTGGTAGACACGCCGGATTCAAAATCCGGTGGCTTCGGTCGTGCCGGTTCGACTCCGGCCCTCGGTACCATCTTTAAAGCCTGTAATCATCTTGATTGCAGGCTTTTTTATTGCTTAATAATCCAAGCTATAGCATAGATCACCCTCCCCTTTTATATCTACTCAAGTATCTCCACTATAAAAAGAATAAAGCGCAGTAACACGAGCCCTTTTTATGGATGGAAATACATGGAATAAGCAGATATATAGGGCGGCTTTCTTTATTTCGTTTCTTTGCCGTCAAAGAAACGAAATAACATGAGCAAGCGAATCATTCAACATTCAAGACCCGACCCTTTCCAC
Organism: uncultured Zetaproteobacteria bacterium; assembly: GCA_964414875.1. Classification (GTDB taxonomy): domain Bacteria; phylum Pseudomonadota; class Zetaproteobacteria; order Mariprofundales; family Mariprofundaceae. Next base: position 2,209 of record CAYPXU010000200.1, read on the forward strand.
ACCATGATTTACCTCTTGTTTTCATCACATGCACATACATCAGAAAAATAACTCTTGCACAACGTGCAATAAAACCCTATTATATCAGCATGTTAGAAGGCTTTAAAGGAAATCAAGGGGGAACACCATGCCATTTAACTTAGCAAACGAAGTAAACCGACGCAGAGG
>CAYPXU010000201.1:0-2357 GCA_964414875.1 uncultured Zetaproteobacteria bacterium
CAAATTCATTGAATATGCGCTGGTTACTCGTGGCTGGATTTTGTTTGTTTTTAACAGGCTGTGCGACGGGTGGTGGGATGCGTGTTAAGGCTTCGGCACTTTCATTTTTAAATAACTATAGTATGGCATTGAAGGATTATAATGCTGGTAAGGTGATGGAAGCAAGAGCGCGCGTGCTGGCAATGAATGCTGGGCGAGATGATTACAAGCAGGCACAAGCTCTTTTGAAAAACAAAATTAATCCAGCACGTATTCGACTGCTTAGGCACTACAAAGCCAAGGGGAAAAAGGCTGAAAAAGACCGTGAATGGTCAAAAGCTATGGCGTTTTATCAGCAGGCAGCAGAATTCTCTGCAAAGCCTGAAATTTTTCTAGTGTATGTAAAAAATATGGATATGAAGGTTCGTCAAGACCGTATGGATGCGTTGTTGAAACAACGGCGTTTGGAAGATGATGCCTGGATCCGCTGGTCTCGATCATATGAACCTCCGCGTGGCGTTGATCCTTTAGATAGTGTTTTTTCCCGTATGCGGTCATCCATTGAAAGTGATATTGAGGATCATGCAGCGCGCTCTTATAGAGATGCGCGACGCTATCTTAGTAAGGATATGGCTGGTGTAGCATATGTCGAAGCTGAATCGTATTTGCGCTTAATGCCAGCATTAGAAAAGGGGCAGGGTTTGATGGTGGATATTCGTGAGGCTATGCCCAAAGGGCTCGTCATTAGAGCACTGGGCAAGAAAACGATAGTAAAGAAAGTGCGTAAAAAAATATTAGCAAAAAAACACAGCATCCGCAAGTCGGATGTGGTCAAGCTAATAAAGCAGGCGAAGTGGATAGAAGCCAAGGATGCTGCACTATTGTACCGCCGCTATGAAGGTGAAGGTGCAAATGAGCTTTTGAAAGAAGTGGATGTAGGTTTGAAAAAAGCCGCGTCAGTGCTGTTTGCACAGGGCTCATCAGCATTTCGAAGAGAGCATATTGATGCTGCGGTGAAGTTGTGGGATGAGGCAGTAGCGATGCAGCCAGAGAATTCTGAATATGTCGATGCATTGCGTCGTGCGATGCAGCTGCAAGAGCGTTTGCACTTGTTGCGTGGCGACCTAGAATAAGTCTCGCTTAGTTATGGAAGCTTAAAAAATATACTTTAGATGGTGGCGGGATAAGGATAAATCATGCGTGATTCGATAGTGATGCCGCGCCGTAGAACGCGGCAAATTATGGTGGGTGATGTGCCCGTAGGTGGCGATGCCCCGATTGCAGTGCAGTCGATGACCAATACTTTAACCACGGACATTGATGGCACCGTAGCTCAAGTGCATTCATTGGAAGAAGCGGGTGCAGATATTGTGCGTATTTCGGTGCCTGATGCTGAATCAGCAGAAGCTATGCCAGAAATTCTGGCGCAGACCAATGTTCCGATTATCGCAGATATTCATTTTAGTTATAAAATGGCGTTGTTATCATTGGATGCTGGTGTGCATGGCTTGCGTGTAAACCCTGGAAATATTGGTAGCCGAGATCGTGTTGAGCGTGTGGTCAAGGCTGCGCAAGAAAAGAATGTGTCCATTCGCATTGGTGTGAATGCAGGCTCACTCGAAAAAGAGTTTAATGAGCAGTATGGTGAGCCATGTGCCGATGCGATGGTGGCTTCGGCGTTGCGGCATATTCGTATTTTAGAAGATATGAATTTCAATGATATTAAAGTATCGCTTAAAGCCAGTAATATTCCAATGACAGTAGCAGCTTATCGAAAGTTGGCCGAAAAAGTCGATTACCCCTTTCATTTAGGCATTACAGAATCTGGTAGCCTATTTGGCGGCACGGTCAAATCATCGGTGGGTTTGGGCTTGATTTTGGCAGATGGCATTGGTGATACGGTGCGTGTGTCTTTGGCAGCCGAGCCCAAAGAAGAAGTTAAAGTTGGTTTTGAAATTCTTAAAAGTTTGGGTTTGCGGCATCGCGGTGTGAATTTGATTGCTTGCCCATCTTGTGCGCGGCAAAAATTCAATGTGATTGAAACAGTGCAAGAGTTAGAAGCGCGTTTGGCACATATTCAAGAGCCTTTGGATGTTGCGGTTATTGGTTGTGTGGTGAATGGGCCTGGCGAAGCCCAAGAAGTGCAGGTGGGTATTACAGGCGGTTATCCAACGCATACTTTTTACCACGATGGCGAGAAATTCGGACGTGTAAAGTCATCGAATATGATTGACCAATTGGTAGAAGAAGTAGAAAAACGCGCCGCAGTGATTCGGTCGGACAAAGAAAAAGCGGACAAAGAAGGCGAGCATGGCTAAGAAATTACAAAGTATTCGTGGAATTCATGATGGTTTGCCATCAGAAGTTTCCAAATGGCG
>CAYPXU010000202.1:0-2325 GCA_964414875.1 uncultured Zetaproteobacteria bacterium
CTTTTGATATTGTTATGTGTGGCGGTGCAAGCGGCGGATTTTTAGGGTGTCGATAAACATTTTTAATGGATCAATCAGCATGCGAACCTTGGAATTGGGTTCATTTACCCATTCAACTGGAATTTCGGCGACTTGATAGCCCATACGCGCAGCAAGAAATAGAACTTCCACATCAAAACTAAAACCATCAAGTTTTTGTGCTGAGAATATTTGTTTGGATGCCTTGGCAGTAAAGGCTTTAAATCCGCATTGGGTATCGGGCATATCGATGCCTGTCGCAAGGCGCATAAGTAGATTAAAACTCTTGCCCATATGTTCACGCAACCATGACTGATGCTCGGAAATATCTGAATCTGGATGTTGGCGCGAGGCAATCACAACATCACACTCTGGGTGTTGATCCATGCTTGCGAAAACGCTCTGTATTTCACGGATATGGGTGGAATGGTCAGCATCCATAAAAACATGAATGTCACCTTTTGCAGCCAACATGCCACGCCGTACCGCCGCACCTTTGCCTTTATTTTGAGGCTGCTCAATCAGTGATAATTCAGGCATGCCCGTGATGAGTTGGCGAACGCTTTCGCAAGTCTTATCACTACTACCATCATCGACGACGAGTATTTCAAAATCATCGTGTAGATGTTTGTCTAACCACGTATGTGCATCGTGCAGGGTACTTGGAAGACGCTCGACCTCGTTGTAAGCAGGGATAATGACGGATAATTTCATGGCTGTACCACGTAAAATAAGAAGCCGCCTTGATCAACGGTTGCAGCTTTGTCTTTTAACCACGGAAGCTGTGTAAGTGATTCACTGCGCAGAATCACGCCATAAGCCCGTGTTTCAGCTTGCAGGGTTTGTACGCCTTGTTGATTCAATACAACCTGATATGAGCGACCTGAGCGAAAAGACATGGATGGAAAATTCAGGTTATAACTGTAAACAGGCATATCTTTTGGCAAGGCTTGCATCACTTCTGCAATATGGCTTTGCGGTGCTTGTGCGATTTTTCCAGCAAAACTTCCAAGTGGAATAATCAGGCTTGATTGCAGCAATAATCCGAGAATAATAAAACGGTGCAATGCCAAGGATGGCTCTTTATTTCGCCATAGCCAAATCAGGCTGGCAGTTAGAGCAATACCTGCGAAGGTGATTAAAAAGCTGGGATGAATATCTTGGGATAATACGGCGATAGCACGTGGATGATGTACCCAGCTTGTGAGGTATGGGTAGATCATCGGAAAGGCAGTCAGGGCAAGTGCGACGGGTAGTAAGATGCATGCGGTGGCTCGCTGTATGATGCGGAGCTGCGATGGATCAGCGGCTTTTCGCCACCATGCTGCGGTGATGCCCAAGGCAATCGCGGGGTATAGACAAGAGATATAATGTGGCAGCTTGGTTTGTGCGAAACTGAACAAGATAAGTACAATGATACTCCACAACAAAGCCAATCGAATCATGTGAGGAAGCATCTCAGGCGTATGACGTTGCCATGCTTTGATAAGGTAGGGCATCCATGCCAACCAAGGCAGTACAGAAATCATAAATACAACAATATAATAATGCCAGCCGCCACCGTGACCTTGCATGGGGTGTAAGGCTCGACCAATATTTTGCACAACTATAAACTCGTATAAAAAGCCGATGCCGTGCTCAAGCCAAATCATTAAATACCACGGGGTCGCGGTGATGAAAAGCAGAGCCAAAGCAGGTAGCCAAGGAATATTTTTCACTGTTCGCCATAAATCGCCAACAATGAATCTGTCAGCCATAATGACCAAGATGGGAACAACCGCGCCAACAGGACCTTTGATGCTCACTGCCAAGCCCATCATGGCAGCGCACCAGAGCACATGTTTACGCTCATCCGATTTGAGCCAACGGAAATAATTGAGCAAACAGCCCGCAATAAAGAAGTTTAATACAGCATCTAAAATTGCTGCATGCCCCAAAATACCGACTTCTAACATGGATAGAAAAATAAGTGCGGCTGCGATACCGAATTGTGGGGAGTGCGTATCCCGACCAAAGCGGAATAATAAAATGGCAGTGAATAAAGTGAATAAAGCCGATGGTAGACGTGCGGCAAAAGAGTTTTCACCAAAAATACTAAAGCACATATTCATCATGTAATAGGTGAATGGTGGTTTTTCAAAAAATTGTAGGCCATTGGCTGTAGGTACAACCCATTCACCCAGATGCATCATATCCGCTGCTGTTTGGGCATAAATGGTTTCATCATAATCAAATAACGGTGCTAGCCCCAAAGAAGGCAGGGTAAATACAGCCCAAATGGCTATCAAATACCACATATAATGATGG
>CAYPXU010000203.1:0-2309 GCA_964414875.1 uncultured Zetaproteobacteria bacterium
TCGTTCAACAACATATTGTAACACATCAAGGAACAGCCCCCGATCTTCATCACCCAGATAAATCTCTGACTTTGCATTGCCGCGTGAGGTTACATGATAAACTGCACCTTCATATTCTATTCGTAGTGACCTTGTCATGCCTCGAGCCTTACAGAATTAAATTCGCTAATCAAGCCCTGACCCCTTTCACTTGAATGTTCAATCTTTGCCTACTTTTACTTCACTTTCAATATTTAAAGCAGCCTCTACTTAGCTATTTGACAAGGAGTTCGTAATTACGTACGTTTTCTATTTGTAGAGGTGTATTATGCAGATTTATAATGCGACAGAAGCGCGTTCCAGCTTGTATAAGCTTATTGATCAAACTGCGGATTCGCATGATCCGATTGTGATTACGGGCAAGCGAAATAATGCAGTGTTGTTGTCTGAAGGTGACTGGTCTGCGATCAATGAGACGCTGTACCTGCTTTCTGCCCCTAATATGCGAGAGTCGATTCGTGAAGGCTTGGATGCGGATGTTTCTGAATGCTCGGATAAGCTTGATTGGTGAATTGGCATGTCGTTTATACCAAACAAGCTCAGAAGGATGCCAAGCTTCTAGCTCAATCAAATTTAAAGAAAAAAGCTCAGAACCTTCTAGCCATTATTGAGAATGATCCATATCAAAATCCACCTGCTTCTGAAAAGCTGGTTGGTGATTTGGCTGGTGCGTATTCCAGAAGAATCAATATTCAACATCGCTTGGTTTATCAGGTTTATGAGCAAGAAAAGGTCGTCAAGGTGATTCGTATGTGGACGCATTATGAATGAGTATAATGTATGGGCTATTTTAAAACATCAGTGCATTTTTTCTTCTTTGACTGCATGATTCGTGACATATTAATTATTTTACTCTTGGGGTAGCTTTTATGTTTGAATTAATTCCAGCGATTGACTTAAAAGGTGGGCATTGCGTGCGCCTTAAGCAAGGGCGTATGGATGATGCGACCGACTATGGTGATAATCCGGCTGAAATGGCGGCGTATTGGCAGTCTTTGGGTGCCAAGCGCTTGCATGTAGTCGATTTGGATGGTGCATTTGCAGGTAAACCTGCCAATCAGGATGCCATTCGCGCTATTTGTGAAGTGATGAATGTTCCTGTGCAACTCGGTGGTGGTTTGCGTGATTTGAATATGATTGAAGGCATGTTAAAGCTTGGTGTGGAGCGTGTGATTCTTGGCTCTATTGCTATTGCAGACCCCAATATTGTTAAAGAAGCATGTGCAGCTTTTCCAAAGCAAGTGTGCGTGGGCATTGATGCCAAAGGCGGTATGGTGGCGGTGCATGGCTGGGATGATGTCACCGATGTGAAAGCCGTTGATTTGGCTAAACAATTTGAAGATGATGGTGTGGCAGCCATTATTTATACCGATATTGCCCGTGACGGCATGCTGTCAGGTCCGAATATTGAAGAAACAGTAAACCTTGCCAAAGCGGTATCTATTCCTGTGATTGTATCGGGTGGTGTGGCGAAGATGTCGGATGTGGAAGATTGTGCTGCGCATGTGAGCGATGGTATTTGTGGCGCGATTACAGGTCGTGCGATTTATGAAAAGACCATCGATTTTGAACAAGCTATGAAGTTGCTGAAATAAGATGTTATCCAAACGTATTATTCCCTGTCTTGATGTCGCGCATGGGCGTGTTGTTAAAGGTGTGCAGTTTGTTGATATTATTGATGCTGGTGACCCTGTCGAAGCGGCAATTAAATACGATGAACAGGGTGCAGATGAATTAACCTTTCTGGATATTCGTGCCAGCCATGAAAGCCGTGATACTTTATATCATATGGTGACAGAAGTGGCAGAATATGTGTTTATGCCGTTAACCGTTGGCGGTGGTGTGAAAGCTCTCAAAGATATTGAAGGTCTATTGCATGCTGGCGCGGATAAAGTCTCGATTAATACGGCGGCAATTTTTAATCCCGAATTGGTCAAAGAAGCTGCGGAACGGTTTGGCTCTTCGACCATTGTTGTGGCAGTCGATGCGAAGGCTGTTGACGACCACTGGGAGTGTTTTACTCATGGTGGGCGCAAAGAAACAGGTATCAATGCGGTGGAATGGGCAAAACGCATGTCTGACTATGGTGCGGGCGAAATTCTACTGACCAGTATGGATGCCGATGGTACGAAAGCTGGTTATGATATTCCGTTAACACGGGCAGTGTCTGATGCAATTTCTGCCAATGTGGTGGCATCAGGTGGTGTTGGTACATTGGAGCATTTGGCAGAAGGTCTGCGTGATGGCAAAGCCGATGCTGTGCTTGCCGC
>CAYPXU010000204.1:0-2297 GCA_964414875.1 uncultured Zetaproteobacteria bacterium
GATTATTTGGGTGCGACGGTGCAAGTAATTCCACATATTACCAATGCGATTAAAGATGCAGTGCTGTCTTTGCGTTCGGATAACGTGGATATTGCCATTGTTGAAGTCGGCGGAACAGTGGGTGATATTGAATCACAGCCATTCCTTGAAGCGATTCGTCAACTGCGTTTTGATTTGGGGGCTGAGAAAACAGCGTTTATTCATCTAACATTTGTACCTTATGTGACAGCAGCGGGTGAAATTAAGACAAAACCTACACAGCATTCTGTGCAAAAATTACGTGAAATTGGTATTCAGGCGGATGCATTGTTGTGCCGTTCTGAACGCCTTATCCCTGCATCACAAAAAGATAAAATTGCTTTATTTTGTAATGTTCCCAGACAGGCTGTGATTGATGTTCCTGATGTGGATACCATTTATGCAGTACCAAAAGTTTTAAGAGAAGGTGGTTTGGGCAGCTTGATTCTTAATCAGTTTAATATGGATGATGTGAAACCAGACCTCTCTGTTTGGGATGATATTTGCCAGCGTGTACGTTCGCCTAAATCTGAAATTCGTATTGCCTTGATTGGTAAATATATTGAGTTGCCTGATGCCTATAAATCGGTCAATGAAGCCTTGCAACATGGTGCTCTGGCGCATGCAGTGCGTGTGAAGATTGTTTATATCGATGCCGAAAGCTTGGGTAGTGATGGTATGGCGGCATTGGATGATGTGCATGGTATTTTGGTGCCGGGTGGTTTTGGTCAGCGTGGTACAGAAGGCAAGCTGTTAGCGATTCGTCATGCGCGTGAGAATAACATTCCATTTTTTGGCATTTGTTTGGGTATGCAATTGGCAGTGGTTGAGTTTGCCCGTCATGTTGCAGGTTTAAGCGCTGCGACGAGTAGTGAATTTGATGAACGGGCAGAGCACCCTGTGATTGCTTTGATGACCGAGTGGGAACAAGAGGGTGGTCGTGTTCAGCGTTCCGCTGATAGTGATTTGGGTGGCACCATGCGTTTGGGTGGTTATCCATGTAAAGTGGTGGCGGATACGCATGCAGGGCGTGCTTATGGTTTAGAAGAGGTTCGTGAGCGTCATCGTCACCGTTATGAGTTTAACAATACCTACCGTGAACAGTTAGAAGAAGCTGGTTTGGTGGTTTCTGGCACATTGCCAGATAATTCGTTGGTTGAAATGGTGGAAGTGAAAAATCACCCGTGGTTTGTGGCTTGTCAGTTTCACCCAGAGTTTTTATCACGCCCTTATGAACCACACCCATTGTTTAAGAATTTTGTAGGTGCCGCAAAAGAATTATCCGAGGTCGCATAATGTCAGTTGTTCATCATCATATTCGTCTATCTGACTTTGAAATAGGCAATGATTTGCCTTTTGTGTTGTTTGCTGGGCCTTGCGTGATTGAAGGTGAAGATTTTAGTTTAAAGGTTGCAGAAGATATTCGTGATATCGCAGCCCGTGTTGGTGTGCCGCTGGTGTTTAAATCAAGCTTTGATAAGGCAAACCGTACCAGTGTGGATGGTTTTCGCGGACCTGGCTTGGATGAGGGTTTGAGGATTTTACAACGGGTGAAAGATGAGGTTGGTGTAGCGATTATTACTGATGTGCATACACCAGAACAAGCTAAACCAGTCGCAGAAGTGGCTGATATTTTACAAACACCTGCATTTTTATGCCGCCAGACAGATTTCATCACAGAAGTTGCGAGAGCAGGCAAACCTGTGAATGTAAAAAAAGGTCAATTCTTAGCACCGTGGGATATGCCACATGTCTTAGAAAAGGCAAAATCAACGGGTAATGCTGATATTATGTTGTGTGACCGTGGCACAAGTTTTGGTTATAATAACTTGGTTTCGGATTTTCGTTCCTTGATGGTGATGGCAGAGACAGGTGCGCCCGTGGTGTATGATGTGACACATTCAGTGCAACAACCAGGTGGTTTGGGTGGTGCGACAGGTGGCAATCGTGAATATGTCCCCGGCTTGTCACGTGCGGCTGTTTCAATAGGCGTGGCTGCGGTATTTATGGAAGTACATCCCGATCCTGATCATGCAAAATCGGACGGACCTAATTCAGTTGCATTGGCAGATTTGGAAGCTTTATTGATGACTTTGAAAGGCATTGATAGCTTGGTGAAACAAAAGAATTAATCACGAAATAGGATGAGGTATTCTTATGTATTTTGTGGTGAAAATTAGTAAATAATAATGAAGAAATGTCGGCAATGGGGTCGGCTAGGAGTATGAAGTGAGTGAAATTGTAAGTGTACATGGTCGTGAAATTTTTGATTCGCGTGG
>CAYPXU010000205.1:0-2295 GCA_964414875.1 uncultured Zetaproteobacteria bacterium
TTGATTGATGGTGTGCGTGTTGGCTCGGCGACATTGGGCAGCTTTGATTGGGCGAACTTATCAACAGCAGATATTGAACGTATTGAAATCGTACGTGGCGCACAATCGTCACTTTATGGTGCGGATGCGATGGCGGGTGTGATTCAAATTTTTACCCGTAAAGGTGAAAAAGGCACGCAGGTTCGTGTGCATACAGAAGCAGGATCTTATGGCACATCTTCTGGTAGCATGAGTGTGACAGGAAAAACAGAATCAGATGTTTCATATGCTTTGACTGCGAATGGTTTGCGTACTGATAGCGTTTCGGCGGCTGCAAATGGCAAAGAAACCGATCCGTATCGTCAACAAACGCTTTCTGGGCGTATTGCACTGCCAGTTGGCGCGGGCGAGTTGGAATTGATTGCTCGTAATGTTGATGGCAAAACAAGCTTGGATGGAGGCTTTCCTTTTGGCGATGTGCTCAATTATACAAGTAATACCAAACAGACCGTTAGCAGTGTTAAATTAAGCTACCCCATCACGGATATGCTTGAAAGCAGCCTGCAACTTTCTCGCTCCAGTGATGAAGTGATTGGTCGTGATCCAGCTGGCGGTTTTAATAACTCAGATTTTAAGACACAAATTGATCAATTAACATGGCAAAACCATATGGATATGGATACACTTTCATTGTTGGCTGGTATCGATATGTATCGTAATAAAGGCTATAGTAGCAGTGCGAATTTGGATAAAGCGGTGACGCAAACAGCAGGCTTTGCTTCATTGGCTTGGTCGGTGGACATGTTGGGCGTGAATGCTTCGGTTCGTTATGATAAAAACTCCGTGAGCCAAAATAAAACAACGTATAAATTAGGTGCAGCTTTACATCCATTAGCCGGATTGAAAGTGACTGCAAACTATGGTACAGGTTTTAAAGCACCATCATTGAACGACTTATATTTCCCTGCCTCTGCCTTTTCATCAGGCAATGCGAATTTAAAACCTGAATCGAGTAAAGGTTGGGATGTGGGTCTTGCTTATCAAGTGGGTGATGATGACTTGAAAGCTGGGCTGTCTGCCACATGGTTTGAGCAAACTTACAAAGATTTGATTGTTTGGCAGCCTTCACCAACATTTTTCTACTCACCAATCAATATAGGTCAGGCACGTACGCGAGGATTAGAGCTTTCTGGAAATCTTGCTTACGGATCAGCTTATATGCGCGTAAATTGGACTTATTTGAATGCAAAAGATTTACTCACAGGTGATTTATTAGCACGTCGAGCAAAAGAATCTGGAAACCTTGCGCTTGGTACAACATGGGCAGGTTTGCAGGCGGAAGTGGCTGAAAGTGTGGTGGGACCACGTTTTTCATCGGCTGGCAATACAAAACCTATGCAGGGTTATCATAAAACAGATCTGCGCTTGAATTATGCTATAGACAAGCAATGGAAACTAACGGCGCGGGTGGATAATTTGGAAAACAAAAAGTATGAAGAAGTCTCTGGTTACGGCGTTTTGGGTCGTGCATGGTATGCTGGCGTGAGCACAGTATTCTAATGCTTGAACAGGGTCATGCACGCCTATTGGTCGCATTTATTGTGGCTATGGGTTTGCATGGCCTGTTTTTTGTTTGGCCATCACCACAACTTGAGAATCCTTCTTTTCCATCTATGCAAGTGGAACTTTTGGTGCAGCCACGTACTTCTTCTGCGGTAGCTGCGAAATCAGCTGGGCTTCCTAGCCCTATATTACAACCTGTGCAAAAAAATGTATCAATTCCTCAATATATTCTTGTCAAAGAAAGCAGGCATGAATCTGTGTTGCAGAAAAAAATTGTTAAATTATCAACCTCCATACCTGTTCAGAAAAAAGAAATACCTAAAAGTGAATTAGTAGCATCAAAGAGTAAGCCGCTTTCACAAAAACAGCGGGGTATGCGAGATGCTAAAGATGCTGATATGGTGATGCCTGTAGATGTTCAAAAGAAAATTTTAACACGGGTTTCATATCCGATACGGGCAAGGCGGCGAGGTTGGGAAGGTAGGGCTGAATTTCGTATCAATGTTCGAGCTAAGGGCATTCAACATGTAACGATGTTACTTTCTACAGGTTATGATTTATTGGATCATGCGGCGCAAAAAGGCATCGTATCTATTGGGTCACTGCCTTTGAGTGATGGCTTTTATCGTTTTCCTGTTGTATTTCGATTGCAGTGAATATGATAGGGAGTTCGGAGTGCTATGCTTGCATCCGAAGTCCTAACCCGCATTATTCATAAATCGTCGTGATGATTGCGTAGAAGCTTTGTTTGTA
>CAYPXU010000206.1:0-2281 GCA_964414875.1 uncultured Zetaproteobacteria bacterium
ATTTTAAGCTTGCAGGTTTTGAAAGAAAATGGTGTGAATGCAATGAATAGTAATTTATTACCTACCAGTGGAAGTGCTGCTGTGGATGCTCTACTGAAAGGCGAAGTTGCTGCTATCTTTTTGGTGGCAGGTGCACGTGCGGATATGGTGCAGATATTAAATAAAAATACCAAGGTGAAACTGTTAAATTTTACACGAGCTGATGCCTATACGCGGCGAATTTCGACGCTATCTGCTGTGAATCTACCAGAGGGAGCTCTTGATTTGGCTCGTAATATGCCAGCACAGAATACAAAATTATTGGCTGCTACTGCGACATTGCTGGTGAATAAAAATACACACCCAGCTTTACAGGATTTATTGATACAAGCGGCTGCATATGTGCATGGTGGCAGGAGTCTGTTTTCTTCAGCTGGAGCGTTTCCAACATCGCACTATACTGCGGTAAGCTTGAGCAAAGAGGCACAACGCTATTACAAGTCTGGGCCACCATTCTTGCAACGTTATTTGCCATTTTGGGCTGCCACAATGATAGATCGTTTGAAGGTGATGCTGTTGCCATTTATTGCCTTGCTTATTCCACTATTTAAGGTGATGCCGCCATTGTATCGCTGGCGTGTACGCTCCCGTATTTACCGTTGGTATGATGAATTAAGCCGTATTGATACAGCACTAACGGAAGGTGTTGAGCAGACATTGCTTGATGAGTTGGATCGAATTGAGAATGAGATAAGAAAGGTTCATGTGCCTCTTTCTTATGCAGATGAGCTATACAGCCTGCGTATGCATGTGGCTCTTATTCGTGATAATGCGACTAGAAAAGGTTAAATAAGTCGTGAGTTGAATAGCTACGTTAGTTCTAAGGCGGTATTCCCAGTGTTGGATGTATTGAAAAAACTTGCTTCGGTTTGGAAAGAAGTGTGATGTATGCTTGTTGGGAAACACGTTATTTATCTGAATAATATAATTAGCTTGCCTTGATACTGATAATAGTTATCATGCTTTGTTATGATAAGACTCACTGTGCAACGGCAAGCTATTCTTGATTTAATCAATCGCTCAAACCAACACTGGGATGCTGAAGAATTGGCTCGCTGTTTGGGTCAAAATGGTGAGCAGCTTGGTATTGCCACGGTATACCGTGGTTTGGCTGCTTTGGAGAATGCGGGTCTCATTCAATCCATTCAATTGGCGGATAAAAAACGTTATGAGCGTTCAAACAAAGGGCATCACGATCACCTTGTTTGTACCAAGTGCGGTGATATTAAAGAGTTTTGTGATAGTAAAATTGAAATGCGCCAGAAGCAAGTTGCGCAAGATCTTTCATTTCATATGACTGGGCACCAATTATTGATTTTTGGCATATGCCAGTCTTGTTCAAAGGGTTTGCAGGAGGATGAAAACGCATGATGTCCGCAATGGTTATTGTATTTCGTGAAGTGTTGGAAATGTCAATTGTGCTAGGCGTTCTAATGGCAGCTACAACAGGCTCATTAGAGAGTCGTCGTTGGATAGGCTTTGGAACATTGCTGGGCTTATTGGGGGCAGTTGTTATTGCATTGTTTATGGCTGAGCTTGAATCAGCCATGGATGGTGATGGTGAATTTGTTTTTAATGCTGTGGTATTGAGTTTGGCTGCAATTCTGATTGCTTGGACGGTTATTTGGATGTCCAAACATGGCCGGGAGGCATCATTACGTATGCGCCAAGTAGGGCAGTCGGTCTCGCATGGCGAGTTGCCTGCAACGGCTTTATTTTTTGTTACGCTAGCAGCAGTGATGCGCGAAGGCTCTGAAGCTGTGTTTTTTCTCTTTGGAGCTGCCCAATCAGCGCAACAAGACGGCTGGGATATTGTGTATGGTGGGGCTGTTGGTTTGCTTCTTGGGGCAACCGTTGGTTATATTTTGTATCGCGGCCTAGTACGCATTCCCATAAAACAGATGTTCTTGGTGGTTGGTTGGTTATTGATGTTATTGGCTGCGGGTATGGCATCGCAGGCAGCAGCGAATTTGGTGATGGTGGATATGATTCCCCCACTGGTGGACACACTGTGGGACACTTCCAAACTGCTTTCTATGGAAAGTATTCCTGGCGAACTACTGCATGTATTGGTGGGTTATGATGATCGCCCCAGTGGTATGCAAGCATTGGTATTTGCTGTCTTCTTATCGCTTGTATTGCTGGTGAAATACCGCAGTGAACATGCAAAATAAATTTGCTAAATAATTTGGAGCATAACAATGGCAAGACCGCTTAAAATATTTATGCGTGGAAAAAGTGT
>CAYPXU010000207.1:0-2231 GCA_964414875.1 uncultured Zetaproteobacteria bacterium
CTTGCCCAGCCGCGCCCTGCCCCCAGCACATCACCAAACGAGAATCCACCACATGCCACAAGCCCTTGGAAATCTGCCAAACGCACACGCCCTGCAATCAAATCGGACATATGAACATCCATTGATTCAAAACCAGCCTTATCAAAAGCCGCTGCCATTTCAATCTGACCATTTACACCTTGCTCTCTAAGCACTGCCATTTTCGGGCGACTTTTACTGATAAATGGTGCAGTAATATCTTCATTTACATCATAACTTAACGTTGCAAACAAGCCTTTATCATCAGCATTCACGATACTATCAAAGCTCTGTTTTGTGCATTCAGGGTTATCACGAAGACTCGCCAACTGATACGATGTTTCAGACCATGTTTGTTGCAAGTTCAACACATCTTCATCCAACACAGTATTGTTTCCACAACACATATGCAGACGCATATCATCATTTAACTGACCAATAATATGCGTCACTTCACCCATACCTTCTTCAATCAAATGCGCCAAGACTGCTTCGCGATGCTCACGTTTCACCTGAATCACTGCACCCAATTCTTCAGCAAATATAATACTCAAGGCATTATTGCCTAACACATCAAGATGAATATCCACGCCTGTACGCCCTGCAAATGCCATTTCAGCAACCGTTGCTAATAAACCACCATCGGAGCGATCATGGTAGGCAATGATTTTATCTTCTGCATTCAAGCGTTGGATAGCATGGAAAAACTTCGAAAATAATGCCGCATCATCTAAATCAGGTGTTTGTTCACCTGTTACACCGTACACCTGCGCCAATGCCGAACCACCCAAACGATGCTGACCATTACCCAAATCAATCAAGATAAGATCCGTATCACCGACATCCGTACGCAATTGCGGGGTTAAAGTCTTACGAATATCCACAGTCGGTGCAAAAGCCGATACAATCAAGGATAATGGTGAGAACATTTCCTGCTTTTTCCCATCTCTTTGCCAAACAGACTTCATCGATAAAGAATCTTTACCCACAGGAATTGAAATACCCAAAGCAGGGCATAGCTCCATACCCACAGCTTTCACTGTATCATAAAGTGCTGCATCTTCACCATCATGCCCACATGCTGCCATCCAGTTGGCAGATAATTTCACATCACCCAACTTAGCAATGGAGGATGCGGCAATATTCGTTAATGCCTCACCAATCGCCATACGCCCTGATGCTGGCGCATTCAATACTGCAATCGGTGTACGTTCACCCATCGCCATCGCTTCGCCTGTATAGTTCATAAAATCAGTTGCCGTTACCGCCACATCAGCAACAGGAACTTGGTATGGACCAACCATTTGATCGCGTGCCACCAAACCTGTGACCGAGCGATCACCAATAGTGATAAGAAATTCTTTACTGGCGACAGATGGCAGACGTAACACGCGAAAAATTGCTTCCTTGACATCAATATATTCAAGATTCAGTGGCACAGATTTATTCGATTCATGCGCAACATCACGCATCATTTTAGGCGGCTTTCCAAGTAACATTTCCAACGATAAATCCACTGGAGCCTGCCCCAATTCAGGATCATCAACATGCAAATGCCCATCTTCTGTTGCTTCACCCAACACTGCAAACAAACAGCGTTCACGTTCACACATCGCTTCAAATTCAGGCAATGATTCAGGTGCAATCGCTAGCACATAACGCTCTTGTGCTTCATTGCACCAAATTTGCATCGGGCTCATGCCCAGCTCCATATTATGTACTTTACGCAAATCAAACCAGCCACCACGCCCTGCATCATGAATCAATTCAGGCACTGCGTTGGACAAGCCTCCCGCACCAATATCGTGAATGAATAAAATCGGATTATCATCACCTTTCTGCCAGCAACGATCCAAGACTTCCTGACAACGGCGCTCCATTTCAGGGTTACCACGTTGCACCGAATCAAAATCCAACGATTCCACATTGGCACCTGTATCCATACTCGACGCAGCACCGCCGCCCAAACCAATCAACATGGCAGGACCACCCAATTGAATCACCAATGATCCCGTAGGCACATCGGACTTATGCACATGCCGCGCATCGATATTACCCACACCACCTGCCAACATAATCGGCTTATGGTAACCACGAAGCTCACCATCGACTTCTTGTTCATAGGTTCGGAAATAACCAGCAATATTCGGACGACCAAACTCATTATTAAATGCTGCCGCGCCAATGGGACCATCCAGCATAATATTCAATGC
>CAYPXU010000208.1:0-2221 GCA_964414875.1 uncultured Zetaproteobacteria bacterium
GCATCATCAAACTTTTCAACAGCCCGCATAAGACCAATATTGCCTTCTTCAATAAGATCAGCCAGTGGCAACTCACGATTCATATAACGTCGTGCTATCTTTACAACCAAACGAAGGTTGGCATTAATCATATGCTGACGTGCATCTTCATCACCTTTGGAGATGCGCCTTGAAAGCGTCACCTCTTCTTTGGCAGTCAAAAGATTATAGCGTGATATTTCACGCATATAAATCGTCATCGGATCGACACTACGTTTTTTAGCCATTCACCTACCCTCCATCTTCGATTGTCAAAATTGACAAACTCCCCAACATGTGCAGTAAGATAATGCCCAGCAAAGATAGTGTATATCGCATAAATATGCTATAGGGGTAGAAAACCCTTTAAATCATAAGAAGTAGTATTGCTATCAAATCAGAACTAACGTTTTTTAGGTAAATATGACAAAGGATCTACGGGTGTAGGTCCGCGCCTTACTTCAAAATGCAGATGTGGCCCTGTTGCACGCCCCGTATGACCCACACGGGCAATCACATCACCTGTTTTAACCCGGTCACCCTTGCGGACTAGGTTGCGTTGATTGTGTGCATAAGCAGTAAACAAATCATGTCGATGGCGAATAATAATCAGCCGCCCATAACCACTTAGACGATGATCTGAATATACCACTTCTCCCGCTGCCGCTGCATGAATCGCAGTACCTTCTTTTGCACCAATGTCTATACCATCATGCATTCGACTTCCGCGCCGCCCAAAGTGACTGGTCAACACACCATCCACAGGCCAACGCAAACGTGATGACTTTGTGCTTTTAATCGTTGATCTTTTTGAATACTTCTTCGTTTTTCTAACAGACTTTTTTGCGCGCTTGGCTTTATATTGCTGCTTGGCTACTGGCAAAGTGCGTGAACGGGGAGCAACACCCCTTAAATAAATCCTTTGTCCTGTATAGATCGTATAGGGAGAACGGATATGGTTATTTCGTGCCAAGGTTTTGTAGTTAATACCAAAACGTCGACCAATACTGTACAATGTATCCCTAGAGCGAACCTTATACGTTGAAGCATGCGAGGAACTATGTTTTGTGCTTGTATGATGTTTTTGACTATAAACAGGCAATTCAGTTTTGAAACAGCCCGCAAGCATAAACATGAAGAAGGCTATAAAAAAAAAATTTAACTTAGTAGCCATAACCCTAAAAAACCTAAAATAACCAAGATACCCACAGCCAATGTTGCCCACTCAAAATACTTTTCAACCCAAGCTCTTAAATCATCACCACCCCAACGCAAAAGAGCCCCTTCCAAGAAAAATCGTGCTCCACGAGAGAGCAAGGCTGTAAATACAAAACCAACAAAGGGTAAACCAAAGGTGCCCGCTGCAATGGTAATAACTTTAAAGGGAATAGGCGAAAACCCCGCCACTAAGACCAGCAGCAAACCCCATTCAAGGAACAGCCCTTCCACCGCATGAAATTGTTCTACTGCGCCATAAAACTGCAATACAGGCTCAGCAATACTGGCAAATAACAACATACCAATGCCATAACCAAGCATTGCCCCTACCGTCGAGCCTGCCGTGCAAACTGCTGCGAAACGAAAAGCTAAATCGGGCCTTCCCAATGCCAATGCTAACAATAAAATATCTGGCGGAATGGGGAATACACTCGCCTCAATCAAAGCAATGAAAAACAATGCCCATTTGGCTTGCGGATGTTCAGCCCAAGCCAATGTCCAGTGATAAACCCGACGCAACCATGACTCTTTAGTGATTGGTAATTCTGATTCTGTCAACGTCACAATTCCCCTTTTAATAACGGTACAAACGTGCAGGCATCAAAATACTCTTCATCAATACCTTCTTTTAGCTTCTTACGACGCACCAAACGATGCGAACCTTGCTCACCTTCAGGCATTAACAATACACCACCTTCACGCAATTGATCCATCCATACATCAGAGGCAAACCCTCCCGCAGTCACCATGATCGCGTCAAAGGGTGCATATTCCTCCCAGCCGAGCAAACCATCCCCACATTTCAGCATAACATTAGCGTGATGGGCTTGACGCAGATTCTTGCGTGCTTTGGCATGTAATATTGCAATACGTTCAATACTATAAACACGGCGACATAAACAAGACAGCACAGCCGTTTGATAACCACAACCTGTACCTATTTCCAAAACACGCTCATGCCCTTCAAGTGATAATAATTCAGACA
>CAYPXU010000209.1:0-2207 GCA_964414875.1 uncultured Zetaproteobacteria bacterium
GCTATAAACGAAAATCAACGGCGCTTGACTCGCACGAGGTTTTTCGAGGTGCCCTATAAAATATAGCGTGATAAATCTTCACTTTCAGCAATTTCACCAAGCTGTTGTTGTACATAAGCAGCATCAATATCCAGTTTAACGCCATCACAATCAGAAGCATTAAAGCTAATGTCTTCCAACACATGCTCCAATAAAGTATGCAGACGACGCGCACCGATATTTTCGGTTTTATCATTCACTTGTACAGCAATACGAGCGATTTCAGCAATACCATCATCGGTAAAGTTGAGCTTGACACTTTCAGTTGCCAAAAGCGCACTGTACTGCTTGCTTAATGCTGCTTCTGGTTCGACAAGAATACGGCGAAAATCATCTTCGGTGAGCGCATTTAATGTTACACGAATAGGAAATCGACCTTGTAATTCAGGAATTAAATCGGATGGACGAGATAAATGGAATGCGCCCGAAGCAATAAATAGGATATGATCCGTTTTAACAGAGCCATGTTTGGTATTCACACTTGTGCCTTCAACCAAAGGCAATAAATCACGTTGCACACCTTCGCGCGAAACATTGCCATCTTTGCCTTCACGGTGAGTGATTTTATCCATTTCATCCAAGAATACGATGCCAGAGTTTTCGCTGCGTTCAATGGCTTCTTCTTTGACACGATCCATATCCAACAAATCATCGGCTTCTTGTTGTTTGAGTATGTGCCTGGCATCGGCAACGCTCATGCGTTTTTTCTTTTTCTGCCCACCCATTAAGTTACCCAACATATCTTGGATATTGTTATCCATATCCTCAGAGCCTTGCTGTGGAAAGATTTGTAAGGCGGTAGCGTGCGAAGCTTCACGCACTTCAATCTCTACCTGACGACCATCTAAATCACCCAGTTGCAATTTATGACGCATTTTTTCGCGGGTACTGCGTTGATTCGATTGGCGCTCTGTATCCACAGGGGTATTGGGTTCGACAGAGTGGGGGATAAGAATGTCCAATAAATGTTCTTCAGCCGCAGCTTCGGCTTTTTTCTCAACTTGAACCAGATGCTCTTCACGAACCATTTTGATGGCAGTATCGAGTAAATCACGAATGATGGATTCGACATCACGCCCGACATAACCGACTTCAGTATATTTGGTTGCCTCAACCTTCACCAATGGGGCATTGGCAAGCTTGGCTAAACGGCGGGCAATTTCAGTCTTGCCAACACCTGTGGGGCCAATCAATAAGATGTTTTTTGGAGTGATTTCTTCGCGCATATCCCCGACAACTTGTTGCCGCCGCCAGCGATTGCGCAAAGCCACAGCTACGGCGCGTTTGGCATCAGCCTGTCCAATAATGTAGCGATCCAATTCGGATACAATTTGTGGGGGTGTTAAAGTGTTACTCACGATGTTTTCTCCAATGATTCAATGGTGAATGATGTATTGGTGTAGATGCAGGTTTCTGCGGCTATCTGCATGGCATATTCGGCAATGTCGCGGGCGCTATGTTCGCTATGGCGTAAAAGGGCAGTGGCAGCGGATTTAACGTAAGGGCCGCCTGAACCAATAGATGCCACGCCTTCATCAGGCTCTAAAACATCACCATTGCCCGATATAATAAGTGTGCGTTCAGCATCTGCGACTATCATCATAGCTTCGAGTTTCTTGAGATATTTATCGGTACGCCATTGTTTGGCAAGTCCAACGGCGGCACGGGTTAAGTTGCCACCGTGTTCATCGAGTTTGGCTTCAAACATTTCAAAAAGGCACATCGCATCGGCAGTTGAGCCAGCAAAACCGATAAGAATGTTGCCATCACGAATTTTGCGAACCTTGCGCGCGCCATGTTTCATCACCGTATCACCGAGTGTGACTTGTCCATCACCTGCAACAGTAACTTCATTTTCTCTGCGAACACAGCAGATAGTGGTTCCGCGCATATTAATGGATGACATGGGGAGGTGCTCCTACAGGGTGATTTTTTTGTATGCTTAACATTAGATTCTAAATATATAGAGAATATGCATTTCATATAACAAAATTATACGCCAATTATGCTGGATGATTAAGAAATATCCAAGTGTGTATGAAAAGCAAAAAAAAAGTTGACGTACTAGCCCTTGCTCATTAACTTGCGCCGCCTTCCAGTCTGTGGAAGGAGCAGTGAATATGTCGGGGCGTAGCGCAGCCTGGTAGCGCATCTGGTTTGGGACCAGA
>CAYPXU010000210.1:0-2156 GCA_964414875.1 uncultured Zetaproteobacteria bacterium
CTTTCACTTTCACAATTGCGCCTTCTTCAAGTTCATCGGCAACTTTCTCAACACGTTTGTGCGCGATTTGAGAGATATGTACCAAACCATCGGTGTTTCCCATGATGCGAACGAATGCGCCGAAATCCATAATCTTCACAACTTTACCTTCGTAAGTTGCGCCGACTTCAACTTCTGCCACAATATCTTCAATCATTTTCTTCGCAGCTTCACCAGCATCACCAGTTACAGCAAAGATCGTGATGGTTCCATCATCAGCAATATCAACCTTAGCGCCTGTTTCTTCAACGATACCACGAATCACTTTACCGCCCGCACCAATCACTTCACGAATCTTGTCTGCTTTGATTTTCATGCTAAACATACGTGGTGCATGATCTGCAACAGAACCACGTGCTACAGTCATACACTTCGCCATTTCAGCCAAGATATGCATACGACCTGCATGGGATTGCGCCAAGGCTTCTTTCATGATTTCGCGTGTTAGGCCACCAATTTTAATGTCCAACTGCAAGGTAGTTACACCATCAGCCGTACCCGCTACTTTAAAATCCATATCGCCAAGGTGATCTTCATCACCCAAGATGTCAGACAATACAGCATAGCCGTCTTTCTCTAAGATAAGACCCATAGCGATACCAGCAACAGGTGCTTTTACAGGTACGCCTGCATCCATCAATGCTAGAGAAGTACCACAAACCGATGCCATAGAAGATGAACCATTGGATTCAGTGATTTCAGATACCGAGCGAATTGCATAACCAAAATCTTCCATGGATGGCAAAATATATTCAACACCACGACGCGCTAAACGACCATGACCGATTTCACGACGACCTGGAGGGCCGAAACGACGCGCTTCACCCACAGAGTATGGTGGGAAGTTGTAATGCAACATAAAACGTTGTTTGGCAACGCCTTCCAAGCTTTCAGTGGTCTGCATATCAGATTCAGTACCCAAAGTAATGGTTACCAAAGCCTGTGTTTCACCACGGGTGAACAAAGCAGAACCATGGGTGCGTGGCAAAATGCCAACCTGACAATCAATATTGCGAACATCAGAAGTAGAACGACCATCAATACGTGGGTTGCCATCAATAATAGAGCGACGAACCACATTCTTTTCCAAGTTCTTCACAGCAGAAGTCACATCATTGCTTGAAAACTCACCTGGATTTTCTTCTGTGCCTGCAAATTTATCTTGCGCAGCCGTACGAAGCGCTTCGATTTTTGCTGAACGTGCAGATTTATCCACGGTCGCATAAGCATCACGAACATCTGCTTCAAAAGCAGTATTGATAGCAGCTTGAACATCATCATTACCAGCCAATGCAACAACCAGCTTTTCTTTACCAGCATCTTTTGCCAATGTTTCAATGGCATCAATGATTGGCGCATAACCTTCTTGACCAAAGATAATTGCATCAATCATTTGCTCTTCAGACAATTCTTTGGCTTCCGATTCAATCATCAATACAGCACTGCGTGTACCAGCAACGATCAAATCAAGTTCAGAGTTTTCCATTTGTGCGTAAGTTGGGTTCAATACAAACTCGCCATCAATCAAACCAACACGTGATGCTGCGATTGGCTCTGCAAATGGGATGTCTGAAATAGCCAATGCCGCAGATACGCCATTAATTGCTACAACATCTGGGTTGGTATCTTCATCAGCTGAGATTACAGTCGCAATCACTTGTGTTTCATGGAAGTAGCCCTTTGGAAACAAAGGACGGATTGGACGGTCAATCAAACGCGATGTAAGCGTTTCTTTCTCAGATGGACGACCTTCACGCTTGATAAAACCACCCAAAAAGCGACCAGCAGCGTAAGTTTTTTCTTGGTAATGAACAGTCAAAGGCATGAAATCAACGCCTTGTAACGGTGTTTTAGCAGCCGTTGCAGCAACATGAACAACCACGTCACCGACTTGCGCTAAAACTGAACCGCCAGCTTGACGGGCAACACGCCCTGTCTCAAAGCTTATTTCACGACCACCAACGGTCGCTTTGCTTGTATTAATATTGAACATAATCTTCCTTTCTCAAATGCATATAAGCCTTCTTATATGCTTGCTTATTATTTTTTTTTAATAAAAATCCATGCTCATAACTGGGGAAAAGGAAATCGAAAGAAAAACGGCTCCTGCTTAGTGA
>CAYPXU010000211.1:0-2149 GCA_964414875.1 uncultured Zetaproteobacteria bacterium
TCCTATATAATTTCACCATGCCCTAGCATAGCATGCTGAAGCCGTCGCCTGAAGGGAGGGTTTTAACCCAACCCAGACGTGCGACAATAAATTCCTTTAAAAATAACGAATATTCAACAATACGTGACAAGGTAACGTTATCTAGTCATCGTTGCAAGAAAGAAATAGCGGACTCGCAAGCATCATGAAGTGATGCTCCCTTTGCAATATTTGCGGTAATCGCGGATGCCAAACGGCAACCTGTACCGTGTAGCTGTTCACGACTCCATGTTTGTTTGGCGTGTGAAAATAAAGCCACTTCACCGCCCTTTTCACACAATACATCCGTGCAAATATCAGCCTTCCCATGCCCGCCCTTTAAAAGCACCGCGCAATCAAATTGCATCGCCAATGTAGCTGCATCTTCCACGACATCATCAACGTCTCGACCCAGAAAAATAGCAGCTTCATCTAAGTTTGGCGTAAGCAATGTTGCATACTTGATAAGCGTATGTTTCAAGGTTTCAATCGCGCCAGCATCCAAAAGATTTTTGCCACTACTGGAGCTTAGTACAGGATCAACAATCAGCGTTTTATTGTGATGATTCAAATCCAAACATGCAGAAACCACAGCAATGTGCTCAGCATCCAATAACATGCCTGTTTTAACTGCTGCGACATCGTAGACATCAAAAATAGCCTGTAATTCAGCATCCAGTTGCGCCAAAGAAGCTGCTTCGATGCGATAAATAGATTGGTGGTTTTGAGCGGTTAAAGCAGTAATGGCACTACAACCTTGCACTTCCAATACTTCAAACACACGCAAATCAGCTTGAATACCTGCCCCACCACATGAATCCGAACCACCAATGGTCAAACACACAGCGCGTTTTTGGGGTTCGGTATTTATGCTTTGTTCCATATCTCAATTAGCTCCGTGGCTCGGTGTTCAATATTCTCGGCTTCAAATAAACCTGTAATGACGGCTGCCGAGCTTGCCCCTGTATGTTTCACTGCCGCAATATTATCGATTGTGATACCACCAATGGCACAAATATTGGCATCTGGAAACATCTGTCTAGCTTTATTTAGGCGAGGCAAACCCAACACGGGTACTTCAGGCTTGGTTCTACTGCCAAACACAGCGCCAAAAGAGACATAATCGGCACCATGTTCCAAAGCAAGCTTGGCAAACACAGCATCAGCACGACAGGTAATACCAATGACCATCGATTCGCCCATATCATTGCGAATATTACCCAAATCAGCAACATCATCACGACCCAAATGCACACCATCTGCATTCGATGCTTGTGCCAATTGAATGGAATCATTGATGATAAACGTAGCATCATATTGCTTTGTTATCTCTCGCAATGCCAAAGCCCGTTTGAGTGCGCGTTTATAACCTGATTTTTTATCACGAAATTGTAACATTTGCAGCCCACCCTTTAAGGCTGCTTCAGCTTTGGATAATAAAATATTATCGTCCAAATCCGCAGGTAAGATGCCATAAACACCTGTAATCGCGTCTTTCATCAGCCTAGAACTTTTAACAAGTCCGTGAAATTTGGTAGGCTTACTACTTTATCAGCATATTCCGCTGGTACATCTTGATAGCCATGCTCAGCAAATGCGACCGTATGACATTGTGCTGCAAAACCCGCTTCCACATCAAAACGTGTATCACCCGTCATGACTGTCTCTGAAGGGCTAACACCCATAGCACGACAGCATTCAATCAGCATATCTGGTGCTGGTTTTTTGGCAAAACCATCTTCTGGTGACAATGATAATGTCATATAATCATCCAAACCGAGTGCTTTGGTTACTTTAACACGGGCTTTAGCTGGTTTGGCGGTCACAATGCACATGGGCAAACCTTTGGCCTGAATGGCATCCAAGGTTTCTTTTACACCTTCAAACATACAGCCAAAATCAGCAGGATGCTGTTCATAAAAATCTGCAAAAGCATGGTACATAGCCATGGTATCTGGGTGATCCATTGGTTTTTGCAATACATTCGAAGCCAGTTTTTGCGCCCCACCACCAACATGAGGTTGGGTTTCTTCAATGCTCATCTGAAAATCA
The DNA here is from genome assembly GCA_964414875.1 of uncultured Zetaproteobacteria bacterium. Lineage (GTDB taxonomy): Bacteria > Pseudomonadota > Zetaproteobacteria > Mariprofundales > Mariprofundaceae. The sequence continues at coordinate 2,071 of CAYPXU010000211.1, forward strand.
TAACCCAATTTTTCCAAAGCACGATTGGCATTGGCACGAATATCAGGCAAGGCATCAATCAATGTACCATCCAAATCAA
>CAYPXU010000212.1:0-2143 GCA_964414875.1 uncultured Zetaproteobacteria bacterium
CCACTGGCACCACTACCTATCAAACCACCTGCATTTTCGATGACTGATTTTGCATCCAGTTCAGGTTTAATACTTGGCGATGCAAATGGGCCGTAAATATGCAACGGTACAGACAAGCCTTTACGCACCGTTAAAGTATCCCCTTGCCCTACCAATGAACCAATTAATTTAGGCCGTACATGGTAATCAAGTGTCGAAGCAGGCAAATTAACCACACCTTTACCTGTTAAACGAAAGAGTGGTGATGCCATAAATAAATCATCGTTTTTTGCGATTCCATTGCGAATTTTAAAGCTGGCTTGCAGTTGGGCAAAATCAGTATATTGCTCACCCACTGACTTTTGCAAACCTAACGTGGATAAATTCCTTAAACCACCTGCAATATCAAAGCCTTTTATCCTACCATTTTGTAATAATAATTGTCCTGTACCATTCAAAGAAGCCATCGCGGTCTTTGGTAGCAAGCCGGTTGCCTTCAAATTGGTCTCCAATAGCATTGTTCCATCCAATAAATCTGTATCCGCAACAGCTTGTAAAATAGGTTTTAATTTCAACCCCGAAACATGAATAGATTCACGCCAAGTCACGGGATAACGGTTTACATTCAAACTGGCAGTCTCCCGAACCTTCCCCTCTGCCAAATCAAAACTCAATGGCGATAGTGCAAATATACCGCGCTCGCCTTTCACTGTGCCTCGCAAATGCCCTAACTCCAAACCGCGCATCAATAGTTTTTCAACCTGCATCTGCATGGATACACGCCAAGCTTTCAAAAAACGTAAGTCAGGCTCAACAGCAAGCTCTTTTTCTTGTGCCTTAGCTGTTTTATTAACAGCTGATTTCTCTATAGAACTACTCGCAGAAGCCGCTACGGGTTGCGGTAACCACGGATCAAGATGCAGCGTTTTTGCTGCCAAACGCAAACGAATATCAGGTGCGCTTGCAAAGCCCACACTACCCGATAACTGTACAATTTCACCATTTAGGAGCACCTGCATATCCCTCAAATCAACACGATCTTTTGTACCTGCAAGTGAGGCTCCCACTTTCAAGGTTTTCCATGGCGAAGGGTGTGCTGCATACATTTGATTCAATTCTGGCAGCAAACCTACCAACCATGTGCGTTGAATGTTTTCACCCTGAACACGCAAGGTATAACGTGGTGCTTTGTTTAATTGCTTCACATCACCTTGTATCGTAAATAAAGACTTATCATTGATGGCAATAGCCACACGGTTTAAGCGTAGTGTATTTATATTTGGCATTTCTATTTTCCAATCTAGTGCAATGTTTATCGCTGCCAGCAAAGCCCCTTCACCAGCCAATGAACGTACGCCATCAGGGCGCTGTTCCAATTGAACATTCAACATCACACTGGCTTTGTTTACATCACCTAACGGCTCAGGGAAAGAGCCAATCAATGTTGCAAAGGATTTTAAACGAATCGCATTACTCTTAAGTGACAATTGAAGCGGCAGCTTATTCACATCCAACGATGCTAAATCTCCCACAGGGCCTACTTGTGCATCCATATCAATTTTATCACCATTCAAACGTGCTGAAATTTTTGCTCGAATAGGATGTTTTAATTGCACATCATCCAGTTCCACCTGCACATCTGTCAAAGCTATACGTACATCCGACTGGGCATCCTGCCAAATAAATTTACCATCAAGAAGCTGCAAAGACTCTGCGCTTAAAGCCGCCAAAGCAGACCCCGATTTCTCATCATGTTTTGCAACCATCGAGTTATCTTTTGAGGCTGTTGCAACTGCTGTTATTGATTCTGATGAGGTGGGTAATAAATCTTCCCAGTTTCCTTCACCCTTAGCATTACGTTCCATAAAAATTTCGGGAGCTTCAAGTTTAAAACGAACAATTTCTAAACGTTGGCTTAATAGTGGTAACAAGGCGACCTGCACATTAAGGTGCTTCACCTTTAAAAAATCGCGGTCTGAAAAACCCTGACGATTTGCCAATACCACATCATCTAAGGTAACCCCAACCCAAGGAAATAACGATGCTTGCAAACCACCAATTTTCAAAGTGCGCCCTGTAGCATCCTCTACTTGTTGTTCAATTTCTTGTTTATAATCTTCTATATTCAAGAAAAATGGTGCAAGTAACAATAAAACAACCACAA
>CAYPXU010000213.1:0-2107 GCA_964414875.1 uncultured Zetaproteobacteria bacterium
GTAATACTATCATCTTCAATAATAACGCATGTATGATTTTCACCATCTTTGAAAGTGATATGCAAACGTGTTAGTGGCGAAACTCTGTGTTGATCCATCATTTTCCCCTTCGGTTGCACCTATACAGATGTTGCGTAGGTTCCGCATCCTTTCAATTAAATTGCAAATTTTGGAGATTTCTCTATGTCTAGCCAAACCAACCAAATCACGCGCGCTCTAATCAGTGTGTCGGATAAAACAGGTGTTGAAGCTTTTGCTCGTGCCTTGAGTGAGCGAGGTGTTGATATTTTATCTACGGGTGGCACGGCTAAATTATTGCGCGAAGCCAATATTCCCGTGCGTGATGTGTCTGAATATACGGGATTCCCAGAAATGATGGATGGTCGTGTAAAGACGCTTAATCCTAAAGTTCATGGGGGCATTTTAGCCCGTCGTGATAATGAAGGAGACTTGGCTTCAATGCAGGAGCACGGTATTGAGAAAATTGATTTGGTATGTGTGAATCTTTATCCCTTCCGTGAAGCTGTGGCAAAAAAAGGCTGTACGATTGAAGATGCTATTGAGAATATTGATATTGGCGGACCTTGCATGGTGCGAGCATCGGCTAAAAACCATAAATTTGTAACCATTATTGTTGACCCTTCTGATTATGATACTGTCTTGGAAAGTATGGATGCGGGAAATCTTGATGAAGGCAAGCGTCGTGCTTTGGCAATCAAAGCCTTTGCGCATACTGCCGCGTATGATGGTGCAATTGCCAATCACTTTTCAGCACTCAATGCCGATGGAAGCAAGCGTGCTTTTCCTGATATTTTCACACGCCAGTTTATCAAAACGCCTGATGTTTTACGTTATGGTGAAAACCCACACCAAGCGGGCGCATTTTATGCCGATCCTGAAGATCATGGTGTGTCATTGGCTGATTGTCCTGTCTTGCAAGGCAAGGCGATTTCATACAATAATATTTCAGATTCTGATGCAGCATTTGCTTTGGTGCGTGATTTGCAGGAAGAAGCGGTGGTGATTGTAAAACATGCCAACCCATGCGGTGTGGCAATGGGTCAAGGCACGCAAGCTGAAGTTTATGAACGCGCACGTGCGGCTGATTCGGTATCTGCTTTTGGTGGTATTGCAGCATTTAATCGCCCATTGACTGAGGCAACAGCCAAATTGATTGCACAAACATTTATGGAAGTGGTGATTGCACCAGGCTTTTCGGATGCAGCGCGTGCGGTATTAAAAGAGCGTAAAAATTTACGTTTGATGCTTGCTCCATCAGTAGTGCCTGTATCAGGTGGTTTGGAATTCAAGCGTGTGAACGGTGGTTTGCTGGTGCAAGATCGTGATGCACATATGCTTGATCGTAATGCTTGCAAGGTGGTGACAGAACGCGCACCAACAGAGCAAGAATGGACAGATATGTTGTTTGCGTGGTCGGTTGCCAAGCATGTGAAATCCAATGCCATTGTCTTTGCTAAGGATGGTACGACTATGGGTGTCGGGGCAGGGCAAATGAACCGTGTAAATTCAACTCGTATTGCAGCGCATCATGGTGGTGACTCCATCAAGGGTTCTGCTGTTGCTTCTGATGCATTTTTCCCATTCCGTGATGGTGTGGATGCCTTGGCAGAAGCTGGTGCAACAGCTGTGATTCAACCAGGCGGCTCGATTCGTGATGATGAAGTGATTGCCGCTGCTAATGAGCATGGTCTGGCAATGGTTTTTACCAGTATTCGTCACTTTAAACATTAAGCTTAACGTTTTTGCATGAAAGGGGGTTGAATCTCAATATTTAGCCCCTATACAAGCAACAAGCATGTCATGTTCAGTGTAGCTGAAGTGTGACTTATTTAAATAACATCGAAGGAGATACAACGATGGCAACTAAGGTTCGTCCTTTACATGATCGCGTGATCGTTCGTCGCTTAGACGAAGAAGAAAAATCTTCAGGTGGAATCATTATTCCTGATTCTGCTAAAGAAAAACCTGTGCAAGGTGAAATTGTCTCTGTTGGTAAGGGCAAGATTTTGGAAAATGGTGATGTTCGCCCTTTGGATGTTCAAGAAGGTGATGTTGTTATCTTTTCAACCTATGCTGGTACAGAAAT
>CAYPXU010000214.1:0-2103 GCA_964414875.1 uncultured Zetaproteobacteria bacterium
TAGGCATACATATAAATATCTTTAAAATCTTCGTATGGGAAATCAGTGGGTACATTGGCAGTTTTTGAAATGGATGAATCAATCCATTTCTGTGATGCAGCCTGAATATCCACATGCTGCTTGGGTGTGACAGCGTCGGCAGAGATGAAATAACCAGGCAGCTGCTTATCTGCATCTTCGCTAAACGGCATGGCATCAGCATTGATAAGCTCACGGTATGCCAATAGCTCATAGGAGAATACATCAATCTTCTCTTTGGATTTTTTACCTTCACGAATCACATTACGTGCATAATGATGGGCAAAAGATGGCTCGATACCATTGGAGGCATTGTTTGCCAAACTTAATGAGATAGTGCCTGTCGGTGCAATGGATGAGTGGTGGGTAAAGCGGCAGCCTTTTTCGATTAAAGCTTCAATCAGTGCTTTATCTTCGGGGTTATCTGTTTGCAAAAACTGTTGCATATAGGATGAATACTTTGCCCATAAAATGCGTGCTTTGATCTTATCTCCGACTTTAATGCCATCATTTGCCATTTCAGGGCGTTTTGCCATGATTTCAGTGGTGATTTCAATATCTTCATTCATGATCGGGGCAACACCTTTTTCTTCGCCCAATTGCAAGCCCGTTTCAAAACCTGTGCGCGCCAATTCGTAAGATACTTTTTCAGTAAAATCCAAAGATTCTGCTGAGCCATACTTACAACCCATCATGGTAAGCGTGGAGCCCAAACCAAGGAAGCCCATGCCATGGCGACGTTTGGAAATAAGCTCAGCGCGTTGTTTTTCTAGCGGTAAGCCGTTGATTTCAACAACATTATCCAACATGCGAGTAAATATCGCGACGACTTCGCGGTAGGTCCCCCAATCAAAATCAGCTTCATCCGTGAAAGGATGGGTTACAAATTTGGTAAGGTTAATGGAGCCAAGCAAACATGCACCATAGGGTGGTAATGGCTGCTCGCCACAAGGGTTGGTGGCGCGTACATCTTCGCAGAACCAGTTGTTGTTTTTATCGTTTACTTCATCTATTAAGATGAAACCAGGCTCGGCATAATCATAGGTGGATGCCATAATGACATCCCAAAGACGCTTGGCCTTAATGGTACGGTAAACTTTACAGGCTATTTCACCCTTATCATTGTGTACGACGTTGCTTTTGAAATGCGGTAGTAGCCGCCATACAATGGTGTTTTCTTCATCATCAACTTCAGATTGATTGGCTGGAAAAACCAACTTCCAATCAGCATCTTCTTTGACAGCTTCCATAAAGTCTTTGGTAATTAGGCAGGATAGATTGAATTGACGCAAGCGGCCGTCTTCACGTTTGGCTTTGATGAAATCAATGATATCAGGATGCGAAATATCGAAGGTGCCCATTTGTGCGCCACGGCGGCCACCTGCAGAGGATACCGTAAAACACATTTTATCATAAATATCCATGAACGATAAAGGCCCTGAAGTATAAGCGCCTGCACCGGTCACATAAGCACCTTTGGGGCGCAATGTGGAAAATTCATAACCAATGCCGCAGCCCGCTTTAAGGGTTAGACCAGCTTCTTTGACCATGGATAAAATACCATCCATTGAATCAGGAACTGTGCCAGATACCGTGCAATTGATGGTTGAGGTGGCTGGTTTGTAAGCTTCTGCACCCGCATTAGACATGATACGTCCTGCTGGGATTGCGCCATGTGCCAAAGCCCAAACAAAACGATTATGCCAATATTCTTGTTTGCCAGTTTCTTCTACATTTGCCAATGCTTTAGCAACACGGCTCCATGTATCTGCAAGTGTGGCATCAACTGCTTCGCCAGCTTTGTTTTTTAAACGGTATTTAACATTCCAAATATCTTCGCTGGCTGGCTGTAGGGTGATTTCTTGTTCAGAAATTGTGGTTTGTACGGCAGAGGACTGAAATTGCGGGCTCATAAGGGTAATCTCCATGTGGTATTCAATAAAATACTGAAAACAGGTGCAGTTTATCAGCGTAAGCTGTTGTTATACTTAAATGTAACGAACAGCATCGAATGAATCACTTGCTGCCAAGTGTAGACACTATATCTTGGGTGTCAAATAAATTTAGATACACCTTATAGTGTTA
>CAYPXU010000215.1:0-2027 GCA_964414875.1 uncultured Zetaproteobacteria bacterium
GATTAAGGTTGGCAGTACTCTGGCGGTGATTGGAGGGGAAGAAGAAAAGGTAGATGCCAAGAAGCAGGTGTAGACTTCATTTTTCATCCGCAAAACTTGTATCATGAACACCCCATGCAAGTTGGGCTTCATGTGAACGATTTGAGCCAATCATTATGCGGACTGCATCGCCCTGGTCATTTTGATGGTGTGGTTACGGTCGTCAATATCTTATTCAATATCGTACGCCCTGATATCGCCATCTTTGGTGAAAAAGATTTTCAACAGCTCTCTATTATTCGGCATATGGTATCTGATTTACATATGCCTATCGAAGTGGTTGAGGGTGAAACAATTCGTGAAACTGATGGCCTAGCTAAGAGTAGCCGCAACCGTCATTTGGATAAGGAACAACGTCAAACTGCGTCCGCCATACCACAAGCCTTACGTATGATGCAACATGCTGTTCAACAAGGCTTAAGTTTAGATCAAAGTCTTAATACAGCTAAAGAGTATTTACATAAACACAATATTACGCCCGATTATTTTGGTGTTTATGATGAGCATACCTTACAACCCGTGACTACACTGAATCACAACGAGTCTTTGCGAATTTTCATCGCAGCAGACATCGGTTCAACCCGATTGATTGATAACAAACCACTACACCTCAACATGGAATACAAGGAATCATCAACATGCGCTTAACCATGCTTAAATCAAAATTACACCGTGCTAAAGTCAGCCATGCTGAGCTGGATTATGAAGGTTCATGCGCTATGGATACCGACTTTATGCAAGCCGCCCATATTTTACCCTTTGAGAAACTTCATATTTATAATGTCACCAATGGTGAACGTTTTAGCACCTATGCTATCGTCGCTCCTGCTGGTTCACAAACCATTGGCATTAACGGTGCGGCGGCACATAAAGCGAAAGCTGGAGACATTTTAATCATCTGCACCTATGCCGAGTTTGAAGCAGACGAAGCCGCTATTTTTCAGCCTGATTTGGTGTACTTTGATGGCGATAACAATATAACACACGTCACCCAAGGCGAATTAGCTCAGGATAAAGCCTAAATATTGTTCTAATATCGTATTGACCGTTATTCTGTGTAATATACGCCCATCATGTCTATACAATTTTCTATATCTCTTCTCGCCACCTATTTAATTGGTGCTATCCCTTTTGGGCTTCTCTTTGCACGCTGGTTAACCGATAAAGACCCCCGCGAACATGGAAGTGGTAATATCGGAGCAACCAATGCCTTACGCACAGGCGGCAAAAAGGTTGGTATTTTAACGCTTGCCGCCGATGTCTTTAAAGGCGTGATACCCGTTGCCCTTGCCTTACAGTTTGATTTTAGCCAATCACAAGTCTTGTTGATTGCCCTTGCTGCATTTTTTGGGCATGTCTTTCCTGTGTATTTGAAGTTTAAGGGTGGTAAAGGGGTTGCCACCATGTTTGGCGTTTTATTGCCTTGGATACCCTTAACCACCGTCATCACATTTGTGGCATGGGTAGTTGTCTTCAAAGTCACCCGTTATGTATCTATTGCATCTATTGCCGCAGGGTTTTCTTTGCCGTTGGCGGCATGGTTATTGCATGATAGTGATGCTGCATTGGTAGCGTGCTTAGTGATTGGTGGTGCGGTTACCATTCGTCATCACGGCAATGTCAGCCGCCTTATCGCGGGCACAGAAACAAAAACTTAAGCCTATCTAAGCGAAGGACTGTATGAGTTGCCGAATATCTTTATCCGTCACTTCTTCGGCAATAAAAGCATCACCAATGTCACGCAGCAAAATATAGCGAATGAGGCTACCGATATTCTTTTTATCATGCCCCATTGCATCAAGCCATGCATCCGAACCAAATTGGGGTACGACAACAGGCAACTTTGCAGCTTCAAACATCGAAATCACCTGTTCTTCTAAGCCTTGGTTTGCAAAACCCAACTGTTCCGACAAACGCGCTGCCATAATCGTACCTAAGGCAACCGCTTCACCATGAAGATATGTTGTATAATGGGTCATGGATTCAAT
>CAYPXU010000216.1:0-2015 GCA_964414875.1 uncultured Zetaproteobacteria bacterium
GTGTGTCGCCATAACCATGATCAATAATATTGGCAAACAGCTCATCCACAGCCAGTGCCACACGGTTGGTTTCCATATCAGTCAGACCAGCACGCAAAGCAATCACTTCCACCATAGAATGCAACACATGCACACAATCACGCTGACACACAAGCTCAAATTTAAGTTTCCCTATTTGGCTGTTCTCCATATCTAGCATCTCAAAATCAGCCATTATTCACCCAGTTCTTTCAAGATATTTTGAGCTTTCAATTCACCCACCTTATCTTGCAAAATAAGGTAAATATCCCTAGCCCGCTCCGCATAATCGAGCCGCTCTTGCACAGAAACTTCACTCTCCAAACCCGCCAACAACAACGAAGCATCTGCCGATAACCTTGGTGCTCCCACTTGTTGGCACAACTGCAATACTTTAAGTGCCTGCTCTTGCGCATCCCAAGCATCACCTTTTTCCCTAGCCAACAAACTCAAACCCATCAATGCCTTAGCCTGTATCGACAAGCCCGATCGCTCTTGTCCCGATACCTCAATAGCCTGCATATATGCCTTCTCTGCTTGCTCCAGCTGATGCTGTAAATATGCTAACTTGGCTGCCATTAAATATACATCCGCAGGCAAATCAGCAGGCAAAGGCTGCATGTTTTCAACAGCTTTTCCTTGCCCAATATGCAACAGTGCTAGTTGTAATTCAGCTCTCTTTTCATGAGCGAGTAAAGCATGGAGCTGCGCCAACATCAATACCTTCTGCAAAGCCAGTTCTGCCCTATCACCTTGCCCCTTAGCTTTGTAAGCCATAGCTAGATTATACCATGCAGCAGTTATCTTCGCAGGAGTATTGGCAAGCTTGGACATCTGCAATGCACGTTCAAAAGCATGTTGTGCAGATGCCCAGCGCTCTTGCTGCATCGCTTCTACACCAACATGTGTAAAATCTTTCGCATGTTGCATATAAATATTTTCAACAACGGGTGCACTTTTTTTATGTTCCCCTCCACATGCCGATAACAACACACTTAATGACATCGAAAGCACAAGTAGTAAAGCCCGCATCATGGTTTCATATCCAGAACTGGCGGAGCCATTTCAACGCTATCTTGCGACTGTTTTTTAGCCGTTCCGCCCCCCAACAGCCACGAATCTTGTAGTTTTTTCAGCAATGCCTGCATTTCTTTCAATGTTGCACGTGAATCGCGTGCCAAACCTGGTAATTCAGGAGTCATCTCAGACAAATCCGAAGCAACAATATTTAACGAGGATGAAAGTTCATCAACATGCGTTAGCAACTCATTGGTTCGCTGCATGGTCTCGGGTACATGTTCAGCAAGACTTTTGGATAGAGGCTTGATATTTTCCAAAATATCCGTGGTTAAAGAAAGTGAGTCTGCTAATCGCAAAGCAATTTTTTGTTCATTCAAATCTTCCGCCACGCTTCCCAATTGCTCCAAGGCTTGCGTAAATGTCTGTATCGCCAATTCCAAGCTTTTTCCATCAATAGACCTTGTCATTTCACGTAACGATGCCATACCCACCCGTAAATCACTGTTGGGATCATTCATCCATAAGGATAGCGATGCCAATTCTCGCAATACTATATTGGCATTATTTACAGCAGGTTTTAACTCTGTTAATAACTCTTCCAATGATGCACTGGTTTCATAATTTAAGACTTCCCCACTCTTAAGCATCGGCTTGGTGATATCACCACGGGTTAATTCAACAACTTGCTCACCCAATAGTCCTTCTTTAATAAATTGAATCACCGCACCTTGATGAATCATATGATGATAACGCTCAAGCAAGCGTAATGAAATACGCACTTGCCCCTCATGCAGCAGTTCAATTTGATCAATATGCCCAATCGCAAAACCTTGAAATTTTACCGATTGCCCCTCGTAAAAAGAGCTTGCAGAAGGCGGTTCTACAAACAAATAAAACTTTTTAGAAAACACATTACTGCGCACACTCACAATCAGCACGACCAAAATTAGCGCACCAATACCCAGCATAACAAACCA
>CAYPXU010000217.1:0-1974 GCA_964414875.1 uncultured Zetaproteobacteria bacterium
GTTCTTTTTAAGGATTTTTTCTTCGTATGTAGACCTTACCGATCTTGTTTTTTTGTGCCTTAAAATGGATTTTTTTTATATGGGATAGGCTAAGTTGTTGTAAAATAAGGGTTTGGAAAACAACCCACAAAGTCTGTGGATAACTTTGTGAGTTGTTTGTATTTTTTGGTGCTATATGTCACACTTAGACTTATATGACATGTTGCCTATAATTTAGGCGTTAATGCATTTGTTGTTATATAACATATAGTTAAAATATCACTCTGACATTAAGAAAACATAAAATATGGTTTATGTGAGATGTTTTATGTTCTTGTGGAAAACTTTTTATATTCAGTGGTATTTTGCTTGCACGATATAAAAAAATGTCTACCGAGTTCTAATTTTAGCATGCTTTGTTTTAGGTAGTTGTCTTTAAGGTAAAAAAATAAGTAGCTTTAAATAGCAAGTATTCAAAGCTACTTATTGAGCTAGGCGATTTCAGCGTTGTGGTAAACTTTTTGTACATCATCACAGTCATTGAGTGCTGCAAGAAGGTTTTCAAAGCTCTCAACATCATCGCCTGAGATTGGGCAGAAGGTTTGTGGTTCGTATGAAATATCATCCATGGCAAACTCAAGATCAGGGAAGGCATCGGATAATGCAGTTTTAGCTTTGAAGAAATCTGTATGCGCTGCAAAAACTGTAATCATGCCATCTTCACATTCGATATCCGCAACATCGACATCCGCCATCATTAATGCTTCTAGCACAGCATCTTCATCCTCACCTTTAAATGCAAAGACAGCTTGATGATCAAACATATGTGCCACAGCACCAGGACCACCCAGTTTGGAGCCGTTTTTTGTAAAACATTGGCGCACATCGGCAAAGGTGCGATTATTGTTATCAGTAAGGCAATCAACGATAACCATGCAGCCTGCTGGACCGAAACCTTCATAACGTGCAGGAACGAAATCTTCGCCTGCACCACCGAGTGCTTTGTCCAAAGCATTTTTGATGACATGAGCAGGTACTTGATCTTTTTTGGCATTTTCAATCAAACGGCGCAGCGATAAATTGCTATCGGGATCGGCACCACCACTTTTGGCACAAACATAAAGTTCGCGGCCATATTTGGAGTAAATTTTACTTTTTGTGCCGGCTGTTTTTGCCATATCTAATTTTTTGTTTTGGTAAGCTCTTCCCATATCAATTCTCTCTCAGTTATATTTCATGTTCGATATTAGTGTGTAACGTTGTTCTCTGCCATCAAATCAGCCGCGTTGAATGTTTGACCACGCAAGTCTTTGCTATCATCGGATAATAATGCCAAATAAGCTGGTGTGATGCTTTCTGGCAGTGGTACTTCGGTTGGTAAAAGCCCTGGATAAGCACGTTTGAATAATTCGGTACGCACACGACTTGGATTGATTGTATTAAAGCGATACGGCTTATCAGGGTGCTCACCCTGCCACATAGCAGCAACATAACCCAAAGCACGCTTGGCAAAGCCGTAGGCATGCCAGTTATTTTGGTTGTCATCAATCATATCGCAGGTAGTAAACACAATCGATGCAGCTTCAGCACGACGCAATAGTGGCAACATGATTTGGGTTAGCATATTCGGTGCTGTCAGGTGAATATCCAAAATGCCTCGAAAAATATCAGCTTTAACATATTGTAAGGGGGTACAGCGATCAAAAGAGCCTGCGCAATGCACCAGCCCATCCAAATGTGGAACTTGATCTTTCAGTGCTAAGAATAACTTTCCGTAATCATCAAAATCAGTGAGATCAAAGGGAATGCAAAGACAACGACCACCAAGCTCTTCAATGCGTGCCTGCGTTACGCCCAAGGCATCTTCATTACGTCCCAGCGCGATCACACTCGCACCTTCTGCGCCCAAGGCGGCTGCTACTTGTTGACCAATACCATCCGTTGCACCTGTGACCATGATGATTTTATTTTCAAAGCGTTTTGACATGCAAATCT
>CAYPXU010000218.1:0-1947 GCA_964414875.1 uncultured Zetaproteobacteria bacterium
GTATCGGACATTGATCTGCATAGCCACTGCGAACATCACATGGTTCCTTTTGTTGGCAAGGCGCATATCGCTTACATACCAGACGGTCGGGTTGTTGGTTTATCCAAGCTGGCGCGTGTGGTCGAAGGCTATAGCAACCGGCTACAAGTACAGGAAAAGCTTACCATGCAGATTGCCCATGCGATTGAGGAAGTGTTGCAACCTGCGGGTGTGGCAGTGATTATTCAATGTCAGCATTTTTGTATGTGCCATCGTGGTATTCATAAGCCTAACGCGTGGACAACAACGTCTAAATTGACAGGTGCATTTTTAAACAACCCATCATCACGTTCGGAGTTGTTTCAACTGATTGATATGAATAAGAATACTTAAGGAAACTGTTTAAGCTTCGTTTGAGCTTCTTTTAGCGCAGCAGTTTTTGTATTTTATAGAACTACCGCAAAAGCAAAGATCATTGCGCTTGATGGGGGTGAGCTCACAATCACCATCGACATAACGCCAGTGTTTATCCATACAAACAAAGCGGCTGGTTTCTTTTAAAAGCATGCCTTTATTGCCAGAGTGAAATGCGGCACTAAAGGTGACGGTATCGGTGTCTGTATGCAGAATTTTTAAGCCCAGCCAGCGAGACTGGCCAAGTTTGAAATCATGCGGGCAAGTATCTGGGTGCCATGTTTTTAATAGATATTCAGCATTCCCTAATACGAATGCACTATAGCGTGAGCGCATCAGTTGTTCGGCAGTGCTGGCGCTATCATTGGCAATAATGGGTTGGCAGCAGCTTGTGAATGGTTTGTTTGAACCACAGGGGCAGGGTTCTAATTTAGTCATTGGAATTCTGTTCTTTTGTTACTTTTATTTCCAAATATTTAGGAACTTTTGCACCCAAAACACGTTTATGCTCTAGCTTTTTGCGCTGGGCTTCCTTGATCGACATGCCGATATGAGCCTCTCCACGCTCTGCTGCCAAGCGAGATTGTTTTTCACGCTCTTCAAGACGGGCACGTTTTTCGGGAGTTAAGATATCATAACAGCGTTCACAGCAGATGCCTGCTTCGTAATGCTCGGATTGTTTATCTTCTTCACGTAATGGCCAACGGCAGCCACGGCAGAGGCTATAGCTGCCTTCTTTAAGTCCGTGTAGGACAGCAACACGATCATCAAATACATAACATTCACCCTGCCAAAGACTCTCTTCTTCGGGTACTTCTTCGAGGTATTTTAAAATACCACCTTTTAGGTGAAAAACCTCTTCATAACCTTGTTTTAACATATAAGCCGAAGCCTTTTCACAGCGAATGCCGCCTGTGCAAAACATAGCGACCTTTTTATGTTTTTTGGGGTCACAGTTCTTTTCGACATAGGCTGGAAATTCACGAAATGTATCGGTTTTAGGGTCAATCGCGCCTTTGAATGTACCTATTTTGTATTCATAGTCATTGCGGGTATCCAAAACCAATACATCAGGATCGGAAATAACATCATTCCATTGTTTTGCCTCGATATATGTGCCGACACAAACATTGGGATCAACGCCTTCGACACCGAGCGTTACAATTTCTTTTTTGAGTTTTACCTTCATGCGGTAAAAAGGCATCTCTGAAGCAAAGGATTCTTTATGCTCTAGAGCTTGTAAACGATCATCATCACGCAAGAACTGCAGTAATGCATCAATGCCCTCGCGGCTACCCGCAACAGTGCCATTGATACCTTCACGCGCTAAAAGTAAGGAACCTTTGAGCTCATGTTTGTCACAAAAGTCTTGTATGGGCTGGCGTATATCTTGGTAGTCATCCAAGGTGGCAAAGTGATAAAGTGCTGCAACAACGGTGTTCATAATTTCTCCAGGCAATGAATGATGCGGTATTGAGGCTCATTCTAGCGTAAATAATGCTTTGTATATGTTTTATATAACACATGCTGATCTGTTTGCATGCATGGGAGCTA
>CAYPXU010000219.1:0-1885 GCA_964414875.1 uncultured Zetaproteobacteria bacterium
AAGGCAGTATGGGCTTGATTATTAATCGCCCGCAAGAGATTACGATTCGTGATGTCTTGGAGGATATTCAGCTTTCCCCCAATGAAGATGTCTTAAAAACATTGCCAGAGCACCGTTTGGTATCATATGAAGGTGGTCCGATGGATTCTTTTCGTGGTTTTGTTTTGCATGATGGTTGGCATATGTATGAATCAACCATGCAGATCACGTCAGAATTACACCTCACCACATCGCGTGATGTTTTGGAAGAATTGGCGCAAGGGCTTGGCCCTGAACACTTTATGTTGGTTTTGGGTTATGCAGGTTGGGATGCGGGACAGCTTGAGCAGGAACTGATGGATAATTCGTGGCTTATTGTTGGTTCAAGTCATCATCTTATTTTTGAAACAGCGCCAGAGCATCGCTGGGCACTCGGCGCACAAAGTATGGGTATTAGTAAATCACATTTATCATCACAGATAGGTCACGCCTAATTGAGCTATTGAACCTATCGCTTGCGCCCCTATGATATTGCTTTGAATACAAGTTTTAGGGGGAGCGTTGATGCGTATTTTGATTGTTTATCATTCTGATTATGGCAGTACAGAAAAAATGGCGCAGGCGATTGCTGCAGGAGCAGCTGCCAATCAGCCCGACTGCCATGTTAGTATCAAGCAGGTTGGCGATACGGCACTCAATGATTTGCAACAAGCAGATGTTATTTTCTTTGGTTCGCCCGTGCATATGGGCTCCATGGCATGGCAGATGAAAAAGCTTATCGATGAGACTTCCAAACTTTGGATGGAGAACCTTTTAGAAGGCAAGGTTGGGGGCGTATTTGCGACAGGTGGCGGCTTAGGCAGTGCAGGTGGCGGTATTGAGCAGACACTGGTGTCGTTGCACTCGAATTTTCTTGAACATGGTATGGTTGTAGTTGGTTTCCCCAAGAGCTTGCCGGGTTATGCTGATGCAGGTTTGCAGTGGGGCGTAGCTGCACGAACCAGTAATCATGAAGGTATGCCGCAAGGCATTAGTGAAGCAGCTTTAGTAGCGGCGCGTAGTTATGGTGCACATGTCGCCGCGATGGCAACACATATTTTAGGAGCCGACTTATAAGTTGCTGGTTTCACTATTGATAAAAAGCATGCTGTTTTTTCCAGCTTGATGTTGCGCACGACTCCAGCAGGCATAGGGCATAGGAATATGGCGGGTATAAGCAATAGGTTGATTTAAAATATGAGTAATCAGCATGCGTGTACTGCCTGAATGAGCAACAATCAGGGCATGTTTACCGCGATAGGATTGGCATGCATCACGCCAAAAATCAGCAATACGTGTTTGTAACTCTTCGGGTGATTCGCCTTGTGGTGGACGCATACCTGTCGGGTCTTTTCGCCATTGTTCTAACATGTTTGGAAACATGTCTTCAATTTCATCGTGGCTTAGCCCTTCCCAAGCACCATAATGCATTTCAGCAATGCGTGGTTCAAAGATGCATGGAATGCCCTTTTCTTCAGCCCAATATTGGGCTGGCAAGGCACAGCGAGAGAGTGGGGAAGTGATGATAAGGTCGATATCGTTGCGAATATTCTCCCATATAGAATCCATTTGAATGCGACCTTCGGCTGTTAAATCCTCTTCGATGCTTCCACGGTATTTTATGCCACCTTCAAGCGCACCATGACGCAATAAATCTGCAACAAACATTGAAACTCTCCACTTACTACCTAAAGTGTCACCGACACGTTTAATTAAAAAGGAACCCTAACCATGCTAAAAGATTTTGACATCAATGATCCTAAAAATATCGCAGCTATGAAGCATGTGCGTGGGTTACTGGAATTCTTGGGTGATGATCCCGAGCGTGAAGGCTTGAAAGAAACACCCGCGCGGGTTCTTTCTGCCA
>CAYPXU010000220.1:0-1883 GCA_964414875.1 uncultured Zetaproteobacteria bacterium
ATGCCAGCAATTTAACCTCAATCGCTGTTGCACTTATACTTTGAGTCCGCCAAGGTATATTTCATTTTATTTTCATCAAAAACAGCTATAATAACCACAAGATGTTGATTTATTTTAAGTAATGCTGGACAAGATTTAACAGAAACTTAAAATTTTCCAGCTAACTATTTTTACAGGAGGCACCATTGACCGCACAAGCACTTGATATGTCTAGTCTTTCCTTGTTTTATCGTGATATAAAACAAACGTCGAAATTGTCCCGCGAGGAAGAAGCGCGGTTGGCAAGACGTTGGCATGAACATGAAGATCGTGAAGCTGCGCGTGAGTTGGTGGTGGCTAATCTGCATGGTGTGGCAGCGATTGCCCGTGAATATCGTCATTTTGGCTTGCAGGAAATGGATTTGGTTCAAGAAGGTACACTTGGTTTGATGCATGCGGTGAAACGCTTTGACCCTGAACGTGGTTTTCGTTTGATGACTTATGCTTCTTGGTGGATTCGTGCATCGATTCATGATTTTATTCTGCGTTCGTGGAGTATTGTTAAGCTTGGCACCAATAAACTTCAACGTCGTATTTTCGCAGGTTTGCAAAAGGCAAAAAATGCCATTGCGGCGATGGATGGTCGTCATGCGGATGAAGTAGGCGCGGAATATGGGCTGAGTGGTCATGAATACAAGGAAGCTGCCACAGCATTTTTACAACGTGATGTATCACTGGATATTGATGTGGATGGTCAAACCATGGTGTCAGCATTGCCATCAGCTGAATCTTCGCCCGAAGAACAGCTTGAAGCATCCAATTGGAAAAAACATCAGGAAATGTTGTTAGCCGAAGCGATGCAGTCTTTATCATCGCGTGACCGCCATATTATGGTTCAACGCCATTTGTCCGAAGAGCCTGCAACATTGAAAGATTTATCCGAAGAGTTGGGTGTATCTATCGAGCGCGTTCGCCAATTAGAAAAGCGAGCCATGAAAAAAATGAAGGAATCACTAAGCGCGTAGAGTGTTTTTTAGATTAGTTAAAAAGGTCGTAGAGTATTGATTCTGCGACCTTTTTTTTGCTTGGACTCAAGTATAAGTGCAATAGTGATGCATGTTGAATATCATTTGTAACGATCCTAACAGGGTGAGAATTATCGATCTTGATTCGTTACAGCAAGTTTTTCTAGCAATATTTGTAATGCTCGACCACGATGAGAAACCGATGCCTTTTCTTCTGGTGTTGAGCTGGCAAAGGCTTGATCCAGTTCAGGGCAGAAGAATAATGGGTCATAACCAAAACCTGAATTACCAACAGCTTTTTTGAGGATTTCGCCATGTACCTTTCCTTCGCAGTGAATGGCTGGTGTATTATCGGGATATGCTAGATGCAGGGCGCACACAAAATGCGCTTTTCGATTACCTTTGCCATCCAGTAATTGTAATAATTTTGTATTGTTCTCGGCATCGGTTGCCGATTCGCCGGCAAAACGCGCCGAGTAAATACCTGGTGCGCCGTTTAAAGCATCGACGCACAGTCCCGAATCATCGGCAAGTGCCGGAAGGTTATTGGCATGGGCAAATGCTTGCGCTTTTTTTTGCGCATTACCTGCAAAATTATCTGCATCTTCTTCAACATGCACAAAAGCAGTGGCATCGGCAGCCACGATTTCAATGCCTAACGCGCCAAGAATCGCAGCTATTTCCCGACGCTTTTTGGCATTATTGCTGGCAATGACTAGTTTGTTCAAGCTTTTGTATCTTCCACAACACTGGCAGTACACAATACACGTGTACTACCGAATGAAATCAGTGTGGAGCCTTTTGCATAGGCATTGAATGTCGTCGCTTCGGAGTTTGTCAAAGTAGTTGTCACCTTCATGTGTTACGCAGCTAAGAGAC
>CAYPXU010000221.1:0-1824 GCA_964414875.1 uncultured Zetaproteobacteria bacterium
GTGATAAGGCATTGTTGGATATTATTCGCTATTATACCCGTGAAGCGGGTGTTCGCGGGCTGGATCGTGTCTTGGCTAAATTATGTCGAAAAATTACACGCTCGATGCTTCAACATGCTTCGGAAAGCTTGGTGAGCATTAAGAAAACTGATCTTGAGTCTTATTTGGGTGTGCATCAATATCATTTCGGTATGGGGGAAGTCTCACCTCAAATTGGCGTGGTAACGGGTCTTGCATGGACAGAAGTGGGCGGTGAATTATTACAAATAGAAACGGCTTTGATGCCAGGTAAAGGCAAGCTAACGGTGACGGGGCAATTGGGTGATGTGATGCAAGAATCCATTCAGGCTGCGTTTACTTATGTCCGCTCGCGTGCTGCAAGTTTGGGGCTTAAACCTGATTTTCATCAAAAAGTGGATATTCATGTACATGTACCTGAAGGAGCTATTCCCAAAGATGGTCCTTCTGCAGGTTTGGCGATGGCAACGTCCATTGCTTCTGCGCTAACGGGCATTACAGTGAAGAAAGAAGTGTGTATGACAGGTGAAATAACCTTACGTGGTAAGGCTTTGCCGATTGGTGGCTTAAAAGAAAAATTATTGGCGGCACATCGTGGTGGCTTGACAGAAGTCATTATTCCCAAGCAAAATCGTAAGGATTTGAAAGAGATTCCAGACAATATTTTATCGGCATTTAAAATTTATCCCGTGTCGGATATGGATGAAGTGTTAAAGCATGCCTTGACGCATGTGCCTGCGGGAATGAGTATGCCCACCGATTTTATGCGTGATTCGATTGTTGATATATACCTAGATAATGGTTCAATATCGGCGCATTAGTTGTTTGTTAGATTATGATAGATATGAAAGTTATTCATATACATTTCAGGAGGGTAGGTTGAATAAAGCAGATTTGATTAACCATGTAGCAGAAGATGCAAAATTAAGTAAAGCGGATGCAGCTGGAGCAGTGGAAGCAGTATTAAATGGTATTGCCAGTACACTAAGTAAAAATGAAACTGTAAGCATTGTAGGTTTTGGAACTTTTTCTGTGGTGGAACGTGCTGCACGTACTGCACGAAACCCTCGTACTGGTGAACCTATCCAAGTTGCAGCCTCTAAAGCGCCTAAGTTTAAAGCAGGTAAAGCATTGAAAGATGCAGTGAAATAAAACTTGCAATGACAAAACGCGGCGATAAGATTCGCCGCGTTGAAGTCGGGGTTTGATTGACTTTACGGGCGCTTAGCTCAGCTGGTAGAGCACCGCCCTTACAAGGCGGTGGCCGTAGGTTCGAGTCCTACAGCGCCCACCATTTCCCTTAGGGAATAAACAAATATTATTATTTGTTTGGAGCGGTAGTTCAGTTGGTTAGAATGCCGGCCTGTCACGCCGGAGGTCGCGAGTTCGAGTCTCGTCCGCTCCGCCATTTAGATGTTTGACAGCATCCGAAGAAGCCTGCAAGCCTAGTGTTTGTGGGCTTTTTTTGCTTACTTGTTGATGTCTTATCATATTTAACTTACTGTTGTAGTCAGTGCCCGCTAATCTTTAGTCAGGGTGACAAATTTTAGCTATAGGAGGTGAATCGCATGAATAAAACTAGAGTTGATGATATGTTGATGGAGATGATTCAGCCTAAAGTGAATGAAATTGAAAAGAAATTTAATAGCGGTGAGGGGCTGACGCAAGAGGATATTAATACGCTTTTGTTGAAATCGCAGTATAATCATATCAATCATTTGGACCAGAAATTGGATGAAGTCACCGCAGATGTGGCGAGTTTGAAAGGTGAGTTTAATGGTTTGAAGGGCGAATTTAATGGCTTGA
>CAYPXU010000222.1:0-1806 GCA_964414875.1 uncultured Zetaproteobacteria bacterium
TGTAGCGTACTAAGCATGCTGTGAGTACACTGCCGCGACAATGGCAAATAAAGACTCTAAACAGAAATATATACGTAACTTTTCGATTATCGCTCATATTGATCATGGCAAATCGACCTTGGCAGATCGCTTAATCGAAGAAACAGGTGCGCTTTCTGAGCGTGAAATGAAGAAACAGGTGCTTGATTCCATGGATTTGGAGCAAGAGCGCGGTATTACCATCAAAGCGCAAACAGCAAGTCTGGATTACCCTGCACAAGATGGTGAAGTGTATAAATTAAACTTGATTGATACACCAGGGCATGTGGATTTCACTTATGAGGTGTCGCGCTCCTTACAAGCTTGTGAAGGGGCATTGCTGATTGTTGATGCGGCGCAGGGTGTAGAAGCGCAAACGCTTGCCAATGTGTATTTGGCGATGGAAAATGATCTCGAAATTATTCCCGTGATTAATAAAATCGATTTGCCTTCTGCCGATATTGAAGAAGCCAAACGTCAAATTGAAGAAGTGATTGGCATTGATGCCTCTGAAGCTATTTGTGTATCTGCCAAGACAGGGCAGGGCATTGATGAGGTATTGGAAGCGATTGTGAAGCGTATGCCGCCGCCAAAAGAGCATGATGATAAGGTATTACGGGCTTTGATTGTGGACTCATGGTTTGATTCGTATGTTGGGGCGGTTGCTCTAGTACGTGTGTTTGATGGTGTGATGAAAAAAGGTGATAAAATTCGTTTGATGTCAAATAAAACTTCCTATGAAGTGAATGATGTGGGTGTATTTCAGCCTGCTCCCGTATCGGTCAAAGAGCTTGTTTCAGGCTCTGTTGGTTTTATGATTTGTGGTATCAAAACCTTGGCTGACTTGCGCGTTGGTGATACGGTGACATTGGAGCGTAACCCTGCCGAAGAGGCGTTGCCAGGCTTTCGTGAACCTAAAGCCATGGTGTTTTCAGGGCTTTATCCCGTTGATTCTGCCGATTATGTTGATTTGCGTGATTCGTTGGAAAAACTTAATATGAATGACCCTGCTTTCACCTATGAAGCGGAGAGTTCTACAGCTTTGGGCTTGGGCTTTCGTTGTGGTTTCCTTGGTATGTTGCATATGGAGATCATTCAGGAGCGCTTGGAGCGCGAATATGATTTGGATTTAATTACCACGGCACCATCGGTGGTTTACCGTATTCATCATAATGATGGAACCGTCCAAGAAATTGCTAATCCGAGTGAATTTCCTGACCCTCAATTTATCTCTAAAATTGAAGAGCCAACAGTGCGTGCCAATGTGTTTATGCCAGAAGAGTTTGTTGGTTCAATGATGAAATTGTGCCAAGATCGACGTGGTATGCAGGAAGATATGAAGTTTATTGGGCAGGGTCGTGTGATGTTGACCTATAACTTACCACTGGCAGAAATGGTGATTGATTTCTATGATAAGTTAAAATCGGTCACACGTGGTTATGCTTCGATGGATTATGAGTTGGCAGAGTTTCGCGAAGAAGACGTGATTAAAATGGATGTGTTGGTGCATAATGAGCCAGTGGATGCATTATCGATGATTGTGCATCGTTCATTGGCAGACTCTCGCGGTCGTGCTTTGGTGAAAAAGCTTCGAGAGTTGATTCCACGTCAGCAGTTTGATGTGCCGATTCAAGCGGCGATGGGCGGTAAAATTTTGGCGCGTGAAACCATCAAAGCAGTGCGTAAGAATGTGACTGCGAAGTGTTATGGTGGTGATATTTCACGTAAACGCAAGTTGCTTGAGAAGCAAAAACGCGGCAAAAAACGTATGAAGTCGATTGGTAGTGT
>CAYPXU010000223.1:0-1772 GCA_964414875.1 uncultured Zetaproteobacteria bacterium
TTCTTCCACATTTGATGCATCACTGCATCCCTTCCAATTGCAGCACCTGGTTTCAAGCGCGTTAACTGCAAAGCAATATTTTGCGAGAGAATGTCCAACAAACGCTCTTGCAACCCATACCACTGTGGAAAAATCACTTTATGTTTGTTTCGCAACACACCCAGCCGTTTGTCATTCAACGATGCTAGGCATGGCTCATCCATACATAAATAAAACCCTCTTCCAGGGGCTTTTGCCAACAAATCTGGCCAAATTAAACCAGAATCATCAACAACCAATCGTAACATGGATGATTTTTCATCCTTTTTACGACAGGCAAAACATGACCGCACAGATGCGCGATTATGCATTAAATCATTCAAACCAACCACTAGCCTCGCGCGCTGCAATAATCAAAGCATTCGCCTGCTCACTATCTAGCCCTTCAATACCTTCAAGATCATCTGCTGCTGCATCTGCCAAACCTTCTACTGAAAGCATATCACGCTCTGCCAATTGCGCCGCAATTTCACGGGTCATATTTGGCAAATCTAACAAAGACACACTACTTTCATCACCATCTTCTGTTGATTTCTGCAACGCCTGATCCAACAATGCATTACGCGCACGTTTCTGAATTTCTAAAGCCAAATCATCATCTAGCCCTTCCACTGCAGCAATATCAGCGACTTCACAGTACGCCAAGTCAGCCAATGACATAAATCCTTCTGCCACCAACAAATCAGCAAAGTCAGTATCCACATCCAAACCAGCAACAAAGGCTTCTTTTGCCTCTTTCACTTCGCCTGTACGTTTTTCCTGCTCTTCACCCGTAGTCATTAACTCAATATTCCAACCTGTTAATTCTGAAGCCAAACGAACATTTTGACCACGGCGGCCAATAGCAATTGCCAAGTTTTCTTCATCTACTGCAACTTCGATGGTATTGGTTTCTTCATCAACAAGTACACGATCAATCTCGGCAGGAGCCAATGCATTAATCACAAATGTAGCGGGATCTTCTGTCCACTCGATAATATCCACGCGCTCACCATGCAATTCATTCACCACAGCTTGCACACGCGCACCACGCATACCGACACAAGCACCGACAGGATCAATACCAGCATCCATAGAAATCACCGCAATTTTACTGCGTGAACCAGGATCACGAGAAATAGCTTGAATGGTAATTAAATTATCTTGAATTTCAGGCACTTCTTGCTCGAACAAACGCAACACCATGCCAGCATCAGCACGCGACAAGAAAACCAACGCACCCTTCGGCTGATTGCGCACTTCACGCAAATAAGCCCGTACACGGTCACCCTGACGATATGATTCACGTGGCAACAAATCTTCACGGTACATCACCGCTTCACCACGACCCAAATCCACATATACATTACCACGCTCCACACGTTTCACGATACCTGTAATTAATTCGCCCACACGCGGTTCATATTCAGCAACAACACGATCACGCTCTGCTTCACGAATCTTTTGGTTAATCACCTGCTTGGCTGTTTGAGCTGCAATACGCCCCAACTCAATCGGCGGCAATGCTTCGCGAAACTCTGTACCCAACTCTGCATCTGCTTGCAATGCCTTGCCTTCTTCTAAGGTTAACTCATTTTCGTCATCTTCAACTTCTTCAACCACAGTGCGCACATGCGATAAGGCAATTTCACCTGTATCACGATTCATCTTGGCATCCAAAGCCTTATTACCATATGTCCGACGTGCCGCTGTTTTAATAGCTTGTTCCATTGCTTCAATTACTAATTCACAAT
>CAYPXU010000224.1:0-1759 GCA_964414875.1 uncultured Zetaproteobacteria bacterium
ATTTTTTTTAATAAACATGGTGTAATGGACTGTAGACGGACTGAAACTTGCGCTTGTCTATGATAAACGGGATAATACGCCCATCAAGCCTTATTAAGTTACAGGTCTTGAGGAAGAGAGGTAGTATAAATGAGTGTAACATTAACAGAAGCAGCGGCTGAAAAAGTTCAAGGGTTGTTGGCGCAAGAAGACAATAAAGATTTGAGCTTGCGTGTATTTGTTTCAGGTGGTGGTTGTTCTGGTTTTGAATATGGTTTTACCTTTGATGATGATGTTAAAGATAATGATACAGTCGTTGAAAACCACGGTGTAAAGTTGCTGGTAGACCAAATGAGCTTGGATATGTTGGATGGTGCCGAAATTGACTACAAAACCTCCTTGCAAGGTGAGTCTTTTGTGATTAAAAATCCTAATGCAGCTTCAACGTGTGGTTGTGGAAAATCGTTCACGCCTGCTGAAGAAGGTAGTGGCTGCGGACATGTCTCATCATACTAATTTGATGATAAATAATTATAAAAGCGGGGCAATGCTCCGCTTTTTTTATGTATTGATATTGCCATGAATGCGCTTGAAATAAAGAACGTTGGCAAAGTTTATGGTAATGGCAAAGTAGCCTTGCAAGATGTCTCATTGCTTGTTCCTGAAGGCTCTTTTTTTGCATTGTTAGGTCCCAATGGGGCTGGCAAATCAACATTAATTAACATTTTAGCAGATACCGTACACGCTTCATCAGGGAGTGCGTCTTTATTGGGGCACGATCTTTTTCTTGAACGCTCTTGGTGCAAACGACGTATGGGTGTGGTGCCGCAAGAAATTGCCTTTGATCCTTTTTTTTCACCGCGTGAAGTGCTTAAGTTTAGCCGTGGTATGTATGGACAAAAAGCCGACGATGCTTGGGTAGATGAGTTGCTTGAGCGTTTGGAACTTGCTCAACATGCACATAAAATAACCCGTCAATTATCAGGTGGTATGCGCCGTAGATTATTGGTCGCGCAAGCCCTAGTGCACCGTCCCAAACTGGTGATTCTTGATGAACCCACCGCAGGTGTTGATGTTGAGCTTCGCAAACGCCTATGGGACTTTATGCGTGAGCTTAATGCTGCTGGTACAACAATCCTTTTGACCACACATTACCTTGAAGAGGCAGAAGAGTTATGCGATCAAGTTGCTATTATTGATCAGGGTAAGCTGATTACATCACGCCCCATGAAGGCTTTAATGGGTGAGGTAGCCTCATCATCCTTATGCTTGCGTTATGCGCATGACTTACAACTCTCTGATAGTGATAAAGTTGCCTTGAAAGATTACTCGCCACGTATATCGGATCGTAATTTGTGCCTGACACTGAATAAACAAGCAGAGTCTTCGAATTTTGATGCTGTATACCAAGCCGCAACACAGCAATTTGGTAGACCTGTTGATGTTGAAATTAGGCAAGAGGATCTGGAAGATGTGTTTCTGCGTTTAACGGGTGATAAAGCATGAGTTCTTTTAATATCATTGGCACTTGGACGCTATTTCAGCGCGAAAGTAGACGATTTTTACGGGTAAAAATGCAAACCATCGTGGCTCCAGCACTGACGGCTATTTTGTATTTAATTGTTTTTCGTTATGCCATGGGCGAGCGGCAAGTGCCTGGTTTGGATGTCGATTATTTTAGTTTCTTGATTCCTGGCTTGATGATGATGGCGATGCTGCAAAATGCCTTTGCCAATACTTCTAGCTCGATGATTGTTGGTAAAATCATGAATGTGCATGT
>CAYPXU010000225.1:0-1744 GCA_964414875.1 uncultured Zetaproteobacteria bacterium
GGTAACTTAGATACAATTCTTTTGGCATCAGCCCATCATCCAGAATTTCAGATTGTATTTTGCGAATAGCTGTACGCATTTCTGTGACATCACCATGAAAAAGATGGACACGCAGGTGAAATGGGTGGGGAAGTGTCATTAAATTACGCGCTGGAGATTTTTCTTCCACAAGTGGACAGAGCATTTTCCCTCGTAATGCGCCTGTGCGGGTTAAATTAAAGCCTGGCCACTTTTC
The DNA here is from genome assembly GCA_964414875.1 of uncultured Zetaproteobacteria bacterium. Classification (GTDB taxonomy): domain Bacteria; phylum Pseudomonadota; class Zetaproteobacteria; order Mariprofundales; family Mariprofundaceae. Next base: position 236 of record CAYPXU010000225.1, read on the forward strand.
ATGCAATTCCAAGCGTTCAATATCATCCTTTTGTTTAAGAAGGTAAGCCTCATAGCCGATAGGCATATGCATAAACATGGGTATTTTCAAGCTGTGAACGAGTTGTCCTCCCAAATCAATATCACCATGTTTCCAATTGGGATAGATTGAAGGGCAGCCGCATTCTAGGCGTTCATTATCTTGGGCGTTTGTCACCTGTTATGACTTTTTGTAAATGCCTTTTAATGATAACAGTACATTGGCAAGGTATATCCAGAAGCCAATGGCAAGACCAGTCGCAGCGACGGAAATAACAGGGCCATAGAAACGATGGATGGCTGGAATAGCTTCAGGGTTGGTGAGCCAGAGTTGGCCTTCCCAAATGCCAAAAATCATTAATGATGTATAAAAGATTGCAACACCTATAGCCGTCCACCAAAAAGAATGTTCTGCCATACGCAGAGAATAGAGCGGTTTACCCGTAATTTTAGGAATGAGATAATAGGTAATTGCCATGCCTAAAATGGTGACACCACCAACGAGATTAATATGGGCATGTGCCAAAGGATCAATCATATGACCAGGTCCGCCATAAGGGCTGCCGATAGAATCTAGCCAAGCACGAATGCTTGGAATCACCTGTAGCACGCCATGCACGGTGCCAACAAAAAAGGAAATCACGGATGTAATTAGGAATTTCGCCAGGTAGCGGTTATCACTAAGAGTGGGTGTATAAATTGTGGGAGTTGATTCAGAGGTTTCTACAGACATATGCGAAGCGTAGCGTTTTTAGGATGAGGCGCAAACAAAGATAACGAATTGTTGATTGTTCGGTTAGGGTTTGCACATGGCAACAAGTGTTTTATTGGTATTGATGAGTTTCGTATTATTGGCAGCAGCATGGTACTGGCGCAAGCAGCGACGTTTCCATATCGCGGCAATGTCTTTTTTGATGGTGTTTGACTTCTTTTTTCCTGTTTATTTATATTTAACCCATGATTGGTGGAAACGGCTTATTGTGGATGGTGAGATTTTTTCATTTTCACTATGGAGCCATCTGATTCTTGTGATGGTATTGTATGCATTGTATGTATTACAAGTGATGGCTGGACGAACGATGTTGCAAAACGTACCTGATTCAGAAGATCATCAGCGTACACGAGATGAACATCGTAAACAGTTTATAGGTATTGTTGTTATGCGACTATTGGTATTGGCATCAGGCGCATTAATGATTATTCCTAAAGGGTAGGGTGTTTATGGCAGAGGAAACGCAAGTGAATGATGAGATGTGGATGCGCCATCTTAAACGTTATGCAATAGCTATGTGTATTGGTATTGCAATGCTTGCTTATGTTTTTCCACAGTTACATGCGGGCATATCAAAGCTTATGTTAGTAGAGGTGCTGCTGGGTGGAGTGCTTGCATTTGGCGGTGGTTTTGGTATCGCTGTGTCATTGTTTTTCCATCTTTGGCATAAAAAAGATACGTAGATTCTAAACGAGTTTCTGAAGAAGCTCTACGTAATAG
>CAYPXU010000226.1:0-1743 GCA_964414875.1 uncultured Zetaproteobacteria bacterium
GTGCCCTCTTCATCCCTATCGTATTGCATGAAGACAAGATTCCAGATTTCGACAAACCTATCACCATCTTCTTCAGGTGTACCTGGAGGCCCACCCCACACATGCTCGCCATGGTCATAAAAGATTTCCGAGCAAGGACCGCAAGGGCCAGTGTCACCCATGCTCCAAAAGTTATCTTTGGCGCCAATTCTGGCGATTTTATCCGCGCGAATGCCGATGCCTTTTGTCCATAAATCATAGGCTTCATCATCTTCTTCAAAGACAGTGACAAACAAACGGTCTTTATCGAGACCCAGTTCAACAGTCAGAAATTCCCAAGCAAATGCAATCGCATCTTCTTTGAAATAATCACCAAACGAGAAGTTGCCCAACATTTCAAAGAATGTGTGGTGACGTGCTGTATGCCCTACATTTTCCAAATCGTTGTGTTTGCCACCTGCACGCACACACTTTTGGCTGGATGTAGCACGAACATACGAGCGGGTTTCATCACCTAAAAACACATGTTTGAAGGGAACCATACCCGCATTGGTAAACATCAAAGTCGGATCGCCATGTGGCACCAATGAACTTGATTCTACAACTGCATGCCCTTTGCTTGCAAAATAACCAAGAAACTTCTTGCGAATTTCTGATGTTTTCATGCTGTCATTCCCCATTTTCCAAATCTTCACACACCTCTTCATTCAAGGCGCGCAGAATCGTATCACTATCGTAGCCTTTATTCCGTAAAAAACGGGCATGACGCTGCCATACCCGCTCATTTTGTTTGCGTAAACCTTGTGGGTCACGGCTATATAATAAATCGCGACAAGCATCATAAGCATCAAACCCTAGCTCTGCCTCATCCACTGCGGCTTGTAATGCAACTTCTTCCGCACCTTTTTGACGAGCCTTCGTAGCAGCCATCCACAACGACTCGCCCTTTTTCAAGCGGTAGCGTAAAAATGCTTCGGCATAACGAGCCTCGCTTAAATAACCATAGCCTTTCAACTGCTCAATTGCCGAATCTATGGCAATCTCATCACAATCGCGTTGTAATAGTTTACCCCGCAATTCCACTTCGCAATGTTCACGTATGGTCAATAAACGCAGGGCTATACTATAAACTTCCTGCACATCCTGCCGCGACATATCAGCCTTCTTTTACTGCTTCCTTGGCATCGTCCTTCACATCACCCATGCCCAAATCGGCACGCACTTTACCTTCAATCTCTTCCAGCATATCTGGATGATCTTTCAAAAATTGAATGGCATTATCGCGCCCTTGCCCAATGCGCTCCGTTCCTGCTGCATACCAAGCACCACTTTTCTTCACATGTCCAAATTCAACACCCATATCGACTACTTCACCAACATGGGAGATGCCTTCGCCATACATAATAGAGAACAATGCCAATTTAAAAGGTGGTGCCATTTTATTCTTCACAACTTTCACTTTGGTTGAGTTTCCCAATACTTCATCACCCTTCTTGATTGCTCCAGTGCGGCGCACATCCAAGCGAATCGAAGCATAGAACTTCAAGGCATTACCACCGGTCGTAGTTTCAGGATTACCAAACATCACACCAATTTTCATGCGAATCTGATTGATGAAAACAATCGTTGTTTTCGAGCGTGAAATCGAGCCTGTAAGCTTACGCAAAGCCTGCGACATCAAACGTGCTTGCAAACCCATGTGTGAATCGCCCATATCACCTTCAAGCTCGGCTTTTGGTGTTAAAGCAGCCACCGAATCCACAA
>CAYPXU010000227.1:0-1742 GCA_964414875.1 uncultured Zetaproteobacteria bacterium
GAAAAGACTAAACCAGTACCGGAGGGGATTTAATATGAAGTTGAAACAATTATTAGTCGCTGTTGGTACGTTGGCAGTAGTATCATTTTCACAGAGTGCGATGGCTAACGAGGGTGGTGTTGAGCTCAAGCATGCTGAGATTGATGTGGCAGACCAAGCTCAGATTCGTCGCGGCTTAACAGTCTTTACAGATGTTTGTATGGGCTGTCACTCGGCAACGTATGTGACCTATAAAGGCTTGATGGACTATCCTGAAATCGGTTTGACACGTGAAGAGGTTGATGAGCTTCGTGGTGATCATGCGATTACTGAGGGCGTTCGTACGGATCTTTCTCCTGAAGATGCAGAAGCATCGTATGGTAAGGTTCCGCCTGATTTGTCGTTGATTGTAGCTGCACGTCGTGGTGGTGCGAATTATGTTTATTCGCTTCTGACTGGCTTTGAAAACGATCCAGACGGCAAGATACCTGAAGGAAACTACAATGAGTATTTTCCAGGTCATCGTATTGCGATGCCAGATCCATTGGCATGGCTGGATCATGAACCAGAAGATACAGCGCAGCTAGAGGCAGATGCGCAAGATGTAGCTGCTTTCTTGGCCTTTATTTCTGATCCGCATCAGAATGAGCGTCGTGCACTTGGTTGCTGGGTTATGGGCTTCTTGTTGCTATTGACGTTTGTATTGTGGCGTTTGAAGGTTGAAGTCTGGAAAGATGTAAAAAAACACTAAGATTTAAATCTTAAATCTTAAAAAGCCTGCCCAGCTAATGTTGGGTAGGCTTTTTTTATGTGGTCGTTGCTTTCTTGACCCAGATAGCTTGCAGCCATACAATTAGCGCGCCTGTTTTGGGCGATATTTAGGAGTTCTGACTATTACCCATGTTTGAATTTGAGAAAATTAAACGACTTCCCCCTTATGTGTTTGCCGAAGTGAATAAGCTCAAGATGGAACTTCGCCATGCTGATAAGGATATTATTGATTTTGGCATGGGCAATCCTGATCAGCCAACACCCCAGCATATTGTCGATAAGCTTTGTGAAGCTGCCCAAGATGGCCGTAATCATCGTTATTCTGTTTCTAGAGGTATTCCAGGGCTTCGTAAGGCGATTTGTAATTGGTATAAACGAAAGTTTGATGTGGATCTTGATCCAGAAACCGAAGCCATTGCTACGATAGGCTCCAAAGAAGGTTTGGCGCATTTGGCTGTGGCGATCACCTCACCGGGTGATTTGATTTTAACGCCGAACCCTGCTTATCCCATTCACCCTTATGGTTTTATTATTGCAGGTGCAGATATTCGCCATGTTCCGATGGGCGCAGATCGCGATTATTTTGCCGACATTGAAAAAGCAGTCAAAGATTCATGGCCACGTCCGAAATTGATTATTGTGAATTTCCCATCCAATCCGACTGCACAAGTCGTGGATTTGGATTTTTATGTAAAATTAGTGGCTTTTGCACGTGAGAATAATTTGATTGTGGTCTCTGATATTGCTTATGCAGAGATTACGTTTGATGATTACGTCTGCCCATCCATTATGCAGGTGCCAGATGCCAAGGATGTAGCTGTTGAATTTTATTCGCTTTCCAAAAGTTATAATATGCCAGGCTGGCGTATGGGCTTTATGGTGGGTAATAAAGAAATTGTTGCTGCACTTGCCAAAATTAAGTCTTATTTGGATTACGGTACGTTTCAGCCGTTGCAAATTGCATCGTGTGCGGCACTGAATGGACCTCAAGA
>CAYPXU010000228.1:0-1738 GCA_964414875.1 uncultured Zetaproteobacteria bacterium
GCAAAGCACAAGACATGCTGGAAGTATTTGTGGATGCGTATGAAGAGCGTGACCCACAAATTGCTGTATCAGTCGATATGATGGATACAGGTGTGGATGCGCCGCGTGTGGTGAATTTGGTGTTTTTTAAACAGGTGAAATCACCGACCAAGTTTTGGCAGATGATTGGGCGCGGTACACGGCTTTGCCCTGATTTGTTTGGTATTGGGCAGGATAAGAAGAACTTTGCTATTTTTGATTTTTGTCAGAACTTTGAGTTTTTCAATGATAACCCTGAAGCTTTAAAAACCAAGGCTGCGAAAAGTCTTACGCAGCAAACCTTTGAAGCTAAACTTGAAATTGCGCTGATGATTCGTGAGCAGGCAGATAACAGCGACGAACAAAGAGAACTGGCAGAAGGCTATGTGAAAGAACTGCATAAGGCTGTGACAGCTTTAGACCAAGACCGCTTTGTGGTGAAAGCCAAGCTTCGTTTTGTGATTGAATATAGTGATGTTAAGCGTTGGGCGAATATATCCAAGAACGATATGTTGGACATCAACGAGAATTTATCGGGGTTGGTATTACCTCATAAAGATGATGATGAGATGGCTCGCCGATTTGATGTGCTTCTTCTGCGTTTTCAGTTGGCTTTGCTTACCCATGCTTACAGCACCGATAGTTATATCAATAAGATAAGTCGTGTTGGCAAAGACTTGTTGAAAAAACAAAATATTCCTGCGGTGGCATTGCAGGCTGATATGCTTCATGAGATTCAAACTGAGGACTTTTGGAAGTCTGTGAATGTGAACAGCTTGGATGATGTGCGTCTTTCATTGCGTGATTTGATGAAGTATTTGGATAAAGAAAGTCAGGTGAATATCACTACGAATTTTGAAGATACCATTGATATGGATGGGGAGCATGAGCCTGATGTGATTGGTACACATACTGGACTGCAAGGCTATCGTGACCGTGTGGAATCGTATGTGCGAAATCATAAAGACCATGTGGTGATTCAGAAGTTAAAGCGGAATCAAGCGATTACTGAATTGGATTTACAATCATTGGAAAGTATTTTGTTTGATGGTGAGAAGATTGGCTCCAAACAAGATTATATCAGCACCTTTGGCGACAAACCTTTGGGTGAGTTTATTCGTGGTATTGTTGGCTTGGATAAATCTGCTGTGCAAGATGCTTTTGCTGGGTTTATTCAGGCCGGAAATTTGCGTGCTGACCAAATCACCTTTATCAACAATATCATCGAATATCTGACCACCAATGGGGTGATAGATAAAACCATGCTCTTCCAGTCACCCTTTACATTTGTTCATCAGGATGGTTTGTTGGGTGTATTTGATGATGTCGATGCGAATAAGGTAATCCAGTTGATTGATCGTGTAAATGGGAATGCTTTGGTATGCAGCGTATGAACGCATTACATACTAACTTATGCCTAAAGAGGTATTTATTATGTGCGGCTTTGTAGCCATCCTTGGCAAGCAAAAATCAGAGGGCGAACTAACACACATGGCACAAGCTGTCGCCATGCGCGGTCCTGATGATTCAGGTGAGTATGTCTGCGAAGGTTTTGCTGCCAAACATCATCGCCTAGCCATTATTGGTACCGATACACGCGGGTGTCAGCCCATGTGTGTGGATGATGTTGTTATCGCATTCAATGGTTGTATTTATAACTACCAAGCCTTGCGCAAGCAGTTAGAGCAAGATGGCGTACACTTTCAATCTGATAGTGACA
>CAYPXU010000229.1:0-1717 GCA_964414875.1 uncultured Zetaproteobacteria bacterium
AAGATGAGTTGCTACAGTTTGAACAACTATTGGTTACCCAGAACATTAATAGCAAGCAAGGATCTATACGTTTCCCAGAAAGGTCTGTGAAGCTGGTCTGCGCATCAGGTAAGCAACTTGAATGGCTTACAAGCCATTCTGATCATATTGCTGAATATCGAAGGGCAAAAGAAACGGCTGATTTCCTTTTGAACCAGAGTGTTTCGGATCAAAGTGAATGGGTGCAGGATTTGATTGAACGTACGCAGGTAAACCCAGACTCCACAGTATCTGTTTGTATACTTGATACAGGGATAAATAATGGTCATCCGTTGATTCAACCCGTACTACCTACTTCAGAATGCCAAAGTGTAAATGCTGCTTGGGGTAACCATGACCATGAAGGGCATGGAACACTGATGGCGGGTCTTGCTACATATGGAAGCTTGCAGGAAAAATTAGAAGCTAATGAGGAAGTTTATATTGATCATAGTTTGGAGTCGGTAAAGGTTTTACCACCTCGAGGAACAAATGATCCAGAATTGTGGGGAGACATTACCAAGCAAGCAATCAGCTTAGCTGAGATTCAGTCCCCAGCAAAAAAGCGTATTCATTGTATGGCCGTTACCGCTGAGGATACACGAGATCAAGGTCGGCCTTCTTCATGGTCTGCGGCAGTGGATCAAATTACCTTTGGTGCCGATGATGAAAAACGATTATTGATTGTATCTGCGGGTAATTGTACTGCGGGTCTCCAACAAATGGCCAATTATCCAGATGTTCAAATTACAGATTCTGTTCATGACCCTGCTCAGTCGTGGAATGCTTTAACTATTGGGGCTTATACGGAGCTAGCTGACATAGCTGATCCAACTATGGTTGGATACAACCCCATTGCGGGAGTTGGCCAACTCTCACCTTTTACAACAACATCTTTTACTTGGGAAGATAAGTGGCCAATTAAGCCAGAAGTTGTTTTTGAAGGTGGTAATGCTGCTGTCGACCCTGGCGGTTTTGTGAGTGAATGTGATGACTTGGGGTTAGTTTCGACCTTTTATAGGCCTCATGATAGGCTGTTAGAAAGGTTTAGTATGACGAGCGCAGCTACAGCGCAAGCATCTTATTTTGCTGCGAAGATACTGTCTTTATATCCTGATTATTGGCCTGAAACAGTTCGCGCACTTCTCATTCACTCTGCACAATGGCCAGAAGCGTTAAGGGATCAATTTGCTACAAATAGTAGTAAGGCAGAACTTAAAAGGGTGCTGCAAGCATGTGGTTATGGTGCACCAAATATAGAGCGTGCACTCCATTGCGCATCTAATAGTTTGACGCTAATTGCTGAAGCTGAGATTCAACCATTTGAAAAGCGAGATGGTCGTTGTCGAACCAAAGATATGCACCTGTATGAACTGCCATGGCCAACTGAAGTGCTACAAGGGCTTGGTGAGGCAGGTGTTGAAATGAGAGTAACACTCTCTTATTTTATTGAGCCAGGTCCAGGGGAAGTTGGTTGGAAGGATCGTTACCGTTATGCATCTCATGCATTGCGTTTTAATTTGAATGCTGCAACTGAAACACAAGATGAATTTGTTAGGCGGATTAACAAAGCAGCAAGGGATGAGGAAAATGGGAACCCTGATACTTTTAGCCCTTCAGATAAGTGGCTTATTGGCTCACAAGCTAGGGACAAAGGCTCTATACATTCGGATATTTGGAAAGGTACAGCATCTGAACT
>CAYPXU010000230.1:0-1698 GCA_964414875.1 uncultured Zetaproteobacteria bacterium
TCGATATGTTTATTGGTGTAGATGCGTGCTTTTATGTTGTATCTCAGTTTTCAAAAACCAACAATACTTTTTCATCTAAAAATAGAGCTTTACATAAAATTGCTATTTGGTGCAATCGTAGTTTAGGTATTTTCCTTAGGCAAAGACCTAATTTAAAAAGGAAATTGGTAGGTTTTTATAAAGCAATTAATATGGCTAGACATGGCTACCCTGAAATGTCTAGTGATATGAAAGAAAAACTAGAGAGCTATTATGCTGAGAGTAATAGAAAGCTAGAGTCTTTATGTAGTTGCAAATTACCTAAGGGGTGGTGAATGAAAAAACACCTTCCTAACTTTATGATTGTTGGTGCGCCTAAAGCGGGAACGACCTCGTTGTATCACTATCTTTCTGAGCATCCTGATGTATTTATGAGTGAACCCAAAGAGGTGAACTTTTTTTCACGAGAAGAAATCGAAGCACAAGGGCTTTATTATAGCGACTTTAAGGCTAAAACTTGGGATGACTACCAGCGTTTGTTTGATGGGGTGACCACGGAAAAGGCTGTGGGTGAAGGTAGTGTGTCATACTTGTTTTATCCTGATACACCGCAGAAAATCAAAGCAGCGATTCCCGATGTGAAAATTATTATTCTATTAAGAAACCCAGTAGAAAGGGCGTTTTCGCATTATTTGATGGACTATAGAATGGGGTTGGTTGATTTGCCATTTGAGGATGTTGTATTGCATCAAGCTGGTGGTAAGAAGTCTGCGCTACTGTATCAACAGTATGTAGAGCTTGGCTTATATTATGAACAAGTGAAACGCTATGTGGATACCTTTGGTTCAGCGCAAGTGAAAATTTATTTTCAGGATGATTTAAGGCACAAAGGTGAAAAAGTGGTTGAAGACTTGTATGCTTTTCTGGGGATTGATGTAGCCCTTAAACCAGATTTGAGCCAAGAGTACAATACATTCACAATGCCGAAGAATGGTTTAATGAAAGCATTGTATGCTTCGGGCAGTATGCGCTTGATGATTAATAAAATACTACCCCAAACGATTAAGGATAAATTGAAAGACATTGCTTTTGAACAAAAGAAGAAACCTGAATTGTCAGAAGAAACCAAAAAGCACCTTCAGGCTATTTATCACGATGATATAGGCAGCTTAGAGGTGTTGCTTGCTAAGGACTTATCAGCATGGAAGTGAATAAAAAAGGTGTGGATATAAAATTATGTAAAGTAGCCATGATTGAGCCTGTGGGTGGTCATGGCGGCATGGATTATTATGACTTTGGTTTATGTGAGGGGCTTGTAGAAGCGGGGGTTGATGTGGTGTTGCATACATGCGATGAAACAGAGATCAATGATAAGCAAGTTTTTACCGTTAGACATAGTTATTCAGGAATATTCGGAAGCGCACCAACTTGGCAGCGTGGATTGAAGTTTGTTTTAGGTGCTTTTAGGAGTGTTGTTGGGGCAATGGTTGAAGGGCGAAAGGTGTGTCACTTTCACTTTTTTCATGTGGGTGTTCTTGAAGCCTTTCATATTGCTTTGGCGAAACTTTGTGGGCGCAAAGTGGTGATTACAGCACATGATGTGGAATCGTTTGTGGAGAGCCTTGCTGTGCCCCGATTGGCTCGCTGGGTATATCATGTTGCCGATGCAGTGATTGCCCATAATCAAATCAGCAAACATGAGTTGATAGAAAAGTTAGG
>CAYPXU010000231.1:0-1690 GCA_964414875.1 uncultured Zetaproteobacteria bacterium
GTGAAACGTAAAACTGCCAATACAGAACGCCCACATGTATCGGATACTTTGCAAAGTGGTCGTGAAGTGATTGCTGCAGGTTATGTGTTGTATGGCCCATCAACCATGTTGGTATGTTCTGTGGGTGAGGGCGTAGATGGTTATACATTTAACCCAGCAACAGCACGTTTTGAATTGAGCCATGGTAATATGCGTATTCCTGAAACTGGTGGTTACTACTCTGTGAATGAGTCCAATACCAATCAATGGGCTGATGATATGGGCGCTAAACTTGATAATCTGAAGTCTCAAACAGGTTTGGGTATGCGTTATGTGGGTGCGATGGTTGCTGATATGCACCGTACAATTTTAAAGGGTGGTGTATTTTTGTACCCTGCTGATAGTAAGAATAAGACAGGCAAATTGCGTTTGTTGTATGAAGCGATTCCTATGGGCTTTATCATGGAGCAGGCAGGCGGAAAATCTATGAGCAGTGATGGTGTAGCTGTGTTGGATTTGCAACCTGAAGCCTTGCATCAACGTGTACCTGTATACTTGGGTTCAAAGACTAAAGTGGATATTTTGTTGGGCTAGTCGTTGCTGAGGCGGCGGTGTCCGAAGTTGATTTTATAGCAATATATTTAAGGGAAATTGGTGTGCAAACACCAGTTTCCCTTGTTCGTTTGGGGAATAAAACGAACAATGCGGAACAAGTTGCTAGCCAGGTTTTAGCCAATGTTTCGTTGATTGAACCTGAGTTAAAACCCATATCTATGAATGATTTGGATTTACCTAGCATGGCTGAGAAAGCTAGGCAGTGTCAGGGCTGTAGCCTTGCAGCATCTCGTCAGCACGTTGTGTTTGGTCAGGGTAATCCTGATGCGGATTTACTATTTATTGGTGAAGCAGCCAATAGTTTGGAAGATCAGCAGGGTGAAGGTCTTGTTGGTGGTATGTTTGATAGCATGTTGATGGCAATAGGTTTGGATCGAAAACAGGTTTATAGCTTAAATATTTTACAGTGTTTACCGCCCAATCATCGAGACCCCAAGCAGGATGAGTTGGATGCATGCCGCATTTGGCTGGATGCTCAGCTGGACAAGGTATCACCCAAGGTGATTTGTGTGATGGGACGTGTTGCCGCACAGGCATTATTGAAAAGCAATGCTGTATTACATGATTTGCGTGAGGAATGGCATAGTTATCGTGGAATTCCCGTATGGGTATCGTATCATCCAGCTTATTTATTGCGCTCACCCAAAGCCAAAAAGAAGGTTTGGGGTGATTTGCTAATGATTCAAAAGCGTCTGATGGATTTATTGCCTAAGACTTAGTCAGTAATTCATGGATAATAGGGGTTAGTTGCTACTTGCTTCATGTTCGTCGGGGGCTTTGACAATGCGAACGCGTTGAATCCATCCATCTTCAATACTTAAGACTTCTAACTGCAAATTTTTGATTGGTAGGCTGACTTTGTTTTCGGGCTGGTCGCCAAGTGTTTGAACAATAAGTCCGCCAATGGTTGTTGCACCATCTTCAGGAAGGTCTCCATCGAGTGCTTGGTTAATATCGTGAACGTTGGCAGTTGAGGTCACGACCAACGAACCGTCAGGTTGCTGCCAAACTTCCGATGATGTTGGAATATCAGATTCATCAACAATATCACCAACAATTTCTTCAATAATATCTTCCAGTGTAATCAAACCTTCAA
>CAYPXU010000232.1:0-1690 GCA_964414875.1 uncultured Zetaproteobacteria bacterium
CAATAAGCGGTGAATCGACTCCAGCAACAAAAATACAGATGAACCTGCAATAAACATAGATTGCCCAAGCCCTGCCAAAGCTTCTGCTTTTCCATGACCAAAGCGATGTTCTTTATCAGCGGGTTGCAAGGCATGATGCACGGCAAACAGGGTAATCAAAGATGCTGCTGCATCCAAACAGGAATCAATCAAGGTTGCTAAAAGAGTGACGGAATCACTCCACATCCATGCAATCAGTTTGGCAACAATCAAAATCATTGCTACGGATGCTGAAGCATAGGTCGCCAAACGCATTAAACGTGCGTTTTTAGCCGTGTTTTGCATGTTTTCTTTGGTTTCAACCACGTTTTTTCTCGCTGCCTGCAAAATAAATGCGATCTTGTTGAATCAGCTCTAAGCCTTCTGTGGGTAGTTCAGCTTCAAATTCTGCGACTTCTTCGCGTTTACCCTTGGTTTCTGGGTGTTTGGCAATCAAGTACGAGCAAATGTCACAATATTCTTCGATGGATATTTCATATGTGCCGATATTGCGTGCAACTTGTATAATTTCTTCTTTATTATATCCCAAAAGCGGCGACAGAAGTGGCAAGGTGCTGGCATCATAAATAGCATGGATATTATCCAAGGTTTGACTGGCGACTTGCCCTAAAGAATCGCCCGTAACCAAGGCTTTGGCATGTTTGGTATCAGCAATCAAGCCTGCACTTCGAATCATATGCCGCTTATAAATAATCATGCGGTATCGTGGCGGGACTAATGCGATAGCATGGCGCTGAAATTCTTCCAAATCAATCATCACAAGGTGTACTCGTCCTTGGTATAAGGATAATTGTTTGGCGAGATTTTCAATCTTGGTAAATTCACGGTTGATGGTGCTGTTGTAGAAATGCACCAAGGTTACGCGCATGCCGCGTTTCATCATCATATAAGCAGCCACGGGGCTATCAATGCCACCTGAGAACAGCACAACACCATGACCAGAAGTGCCCACAGGTAAACCACCTGCGCCTTTGCGTTTATTGGTGTAAATAAACGTGGACTCTTCGCTGACTTCCACGTGAACGGTGATTTCAGGATTGTTGATGTTCACGGTTAAATCAAACACGTTTTTTAAGAACCCGCCAACTTCAAAATTGATTTCCGTGCTAATCATAGGAAAACGTTTATAGGAGCGACGCGAGCGAACAGAGAAATGTTTGCCTCTAAAACCTGCCAAATCTGTTTCAGGAAACGCTGCTTCAATGGCTTTTTGTGCCGTAGCTTGCATGGCTTCGATATTGGACTCACACTCGAAAGTGAGTGCAAAGTTACTGATGCCAGGAATCAATGCCAAATGATCAAGCATGGCAGGTGTAACTTCTTCCACATGCAATAACATGCGGCTATGTTCTTTATCAATCTGGCTTGTGCCAATCAGTTGTTTGATGTTTTTGGCAAGCTGGCGCACAAATTCACGGCGATTTTTGCCTTTAAGTGCTAATTCTGCGTAGTGAACAAGGATATGCTGCATATTAAACGGTCACCACATCCAAACAACGTTGGCAAAGCTCATTATGCACAGCATGAGAAGCATCCGCAGGTGTTCCCACCACATAACAACGTGGGCATTTGATGCCATCCACTGCTTCAATATTCAGCGAATCACCCGCACCCGCTTCTGCCACAATCAAAAGCTGCTCATAACTCTCAC
>CAYPXU010000233.1:0-1663 GCA_964414875.1 uncultured Zetaproteobacteria bacterium
GCAACGAGAACTTTATGAAACATAATAATATTCCTTATGCTGGTGTGATAACAAAGATAGGTTGGCCATATTCAAGCGGTGTAGCATTATCAACCAAAATTTCTGTCACAATACCTGCGTATTCCGCTTCAATTTCGTTCATTAACTTCATGGCTTCAATAATGCAAAGAGTCTGACCTTTTTTCACCTTATCACCTTCGTTAACAAATGAATCTGAATCCGGGCCAGGAGAACGGTAAAAGGTTCCAACCATGGGTGATTTCACAACATGCTCACGGTCTGCATTATCAGTGCTAGCAGCTGCGACTTCTTGGGTAGGTGCTACTGGGGTGGTAGCAGGCGGTGCTGCCATTACCTGTGGGACGGCAAAAGCGGCCGGTGCTGCAACACTGCCTTGTCGGGAAATGCGAATAGATGATTCGCCTTCAGTGACTTCAAGTTCTGTAATATCAGAGCTTTCTACAAGCTTAATTAATTTGCGAATTTCAGTAGTATTCAAGGTGGACTCCTTCTTAATTATGAGGTTGTTTATTTAGTAGTATGACTAACCCGCGTAGTGCGAGTGTGTAAGAGGTGCTGCCAAAACCAGCAATAATGCCGCTTGCAATATCAGATAAAAAAGACTGATGACGAAAGCTTTCGCGTTGATGGACATTGGAAAGGTGCACCTCGATAAAAGGTAGGTTAATAGCTAGCAAAGCATCACGTAGTGCAACGCTAGTGTGGGTGTAAGCAGCGGGGTTGATCACAATACCATCAAAATCATCGCTTCCAGCGAGGTGCAAACGATCAACCAGTTTTCCTTCATGGTTGCTTTGGTAGGTGGAGATGTCTGCATTAAGCGATTGCCCCAATGTTACCAATTCAGTGTTAATATCTGCCAGTGTTTGTGAGCCATAAGTTTCTGGCTCGCGTGTGCCTAAAAGATTTAGGTTTGGACCATGCAATACGAGGATTTTTAGTTGCGTCATGCTTCTTCTTCCCATGCTGCGGATAATTGTAGTAATCTTTCATCAGTAGGCTTTACGGATAGTAAACTCGCAAGCATAGAACGAGCAGACTGAGATTCGCCTTGTTGCCACAATATACGAGCCAAGGGCAGTGAAGATGCTTCTTCAGGCTGTGGTTTATGGTTTCTGGTGAGAAGAGTCTTAGCTTTTTGAAAGTGTTGTTCAGCCTTTTTTTGTTGCCCTTGTGATTGTAGGATATGGCCAAGCCATGCCCATGCTTTGGGCTCTGCTGGAGCAAATTCTAGAATTTCCAGTAAGATGCTTTCAGCTTCTTGCATAGAACGTGTGTGAAATGCTTTTTTTGCAGCGATAAAACCTTGAGCAACACCCGACCAGTTTTCTGGTTTGGGTGCTATTTTCACGCTTGGGTTGGGGGAAGCTGTGCTTGCTGCTAGCATGCGTGACAATCTACGGGCTATTGATGACTTGGTCAAATGGCGAGATGGCGATTTTTGCTTGTTTTTCGTCGAAATAACACGTTAATTGTTAAATAAAACACAAAAAAGGCATGGTTTTATGCAGATTCAGTTAAATGGCGAAAATACGCAGGTAGCAGCAACAAACTTGATTGAGCTTGTAGCGGAATTGGGTTTGGAGCAGCGCATGATTGCCATTGAGCGCAATATGGAAGTGGTGCCTAAAAGTGAATATGC
>CAYPXU010000234.1:0-1645 GCA_964414875.1 uncultured Zetaproteobacteria bacterium
CTGCAATATCGTTAATATCATCTGAATTTTTTCCAGCATATACAGCATCACGAATCTCATCTGTGACAGGCATCACCTGATAAATCCCCACACGCCCTTTATAACCTGTTCCATTGCAAGTATTGCAACCCTTTCCTTGCATCGGTTGAAAAGAACCAACTTCTTCAGCAGGTATGCCCGCATTGATTAATGCCTCTGCAGGAATATCAATAGGCTCAGAGCATTCCTTGCACGTCCGGCGACCCAGACGTTGCGCCGTTACCAAGTTAACAGCTGATCCTACCAAAAAGGATTCTATGCCCATATTCACCATACGGGTCATTGTCGAAGGCGCATCGTTGGTATGCAGCGTTGCCAAAACCAAATGCCCCGTAAGTGCCGCTTTAATGCCAATGGCTGCTGTATCATAGTCACGAATTTCCCCAATGAGAATGATATCAGGGTCTTGACGAAGAAACGATTTTAATGCCTTAGGAAAATCTAGCCCCACAGCAGGATTAATATTCACTTGGTTAATACCCATAAAGTTGAACTCCACAGGATCTTCTGCTGTACATATATTCACACCAGGCTGATTCAATTCAGCTACCGCCGAATACAAGCTTACCGTTTTACCCGAACCTGTTGGACCCGTCACCAATACCATGCCATATGGCTGGTGAATATGATGCTGAAAGTTTTTTAAATCACCCTCTTCATAACCAAGTTTCACCATATCCAATTGTAAGTTGGCAGAATCAAGCAAACGCATCACAACCTTTTCGCCAAACAGCGTAGGTAATACAGAAACACGAAAGTCGACTGTCTTGGCTTTGGATAAGCGCAATTTAATCCGCCCATCTTGGGGCACACGGCGCTCTGCAATATTCAACCGTGATTGAATCTTAATCCGCGACACCATCGCATCACGCATTTTCAAAGGCGGTCGCATAATTTCATGTAGTACACCATCCACACGATAACGCACCCGCAGCGTTTTCTCATAAGGCTCAATATGAATATCAGACGCGCCTCGCTTAATCGCATCTAATAAGATGAGGTTTACCAGCTTTACAACAGGCGCTGTCTCAGTTTCAGCCGCCAGCGAATGCTCATCCATTTCCGCATCTTCGGTGTCAACAATCTCCATTTCATCGGCACCAAGCTCACCCATAACATCTTCAAGCTGCTGTCCTGCACCGCCCATCTCCTCAAGCTTCGCAAGAATTTGAGATTCCGTCACAACAACCACATCAACTTGGCTTCCGCTAATAAAAGCTATTTCATCCAACGCATTAATATCATACGGGTCAGCGACCGCTAAGGTAATAGCGTTGCCTTTCCGATGAATCGGAATGACGGCATTTTTGCGCAGCATGTCGAGAGGGATATCCGTTAAATCTAATTTAACATCAACCTTACTTAAATCAATCACAGGTCGACCAAATGATTTACCTATAAACTTCGCTAAATCTTCTTCTGTAAACAAACCAGCTTTCACCAACTCAGCCGTTAAACTAACACCATTCAACTTCATCTCACGCTGGGCTTGAGCCAACTGTTCTTTATTGATGGCTTGCTTGCGTAATAAGATATCACCAAGTCTAGTCTGCCTCATTTACAATCCTCCCAGCCTAGAAGCACCGTTGCATTTCGCTTTAGCTTC
>CAYPXU010000235.1:0-1606 GCA_964414875.1 uncultured Zetaproteobacteria bacterium
CTATAAAGGCTTATAAATAGACTATGGACATGTTGCAAACACATATCGACCAATGGCATAGACGCGCAGATAGGGTGGGCATATTCTCGCTGGAAGCTTTGCAAGGCATGAAGAGATTTTCTCGTCTTGGGGTGTCGATATTGCATGTTTTTTTGCGTATGCGCTGGATATCTAGGCCCGCAGTGATGAATGTGGTGGTACGGCAAGTTTATTTTACAGGAGTTCAGAGCCTGCCTTGGGTGATTGCGATTGCCTTAGGAACTGGGGTGCTTGCTGTTTATAATATTGTTGATTTTGCACGTAGGATACAAGACTTATCATTGATTGGTAGCTTGATGAATGGAATTCTTGTGCAAGAAATAGCTCCCTTTTTAGTGGCAATTTTTTTACTGGCACGCTCTGGTGTTGCAGTGGTGACCGAAGTCGGTCATATGCAATCGCGAGGCGAGGATTTCTTGTTGACCAGCCTTGGCATTTCCCTTTATGAATACTCATACTTACCGAGAATAATGGCTTTTTCATTGTGTGGTTTGGTGTTGACGTTTGTGTTTGTAGTTGTTTCCATCTGGGTGGGTGGCTTGGTAGTATCATGGACGTACACACTAAATTTTAGCGAGTTTTTGTTTGAGGTGCGGCGTGGTATGGATATTAACGGACTTATCGGCATGATAGTGAAGGGCATGTTTTATCCGATGTTATCATGCATGATGCTTGTGTATCAGGGTAGTAGGGTCGGTAGTGATCCGAATCAAATTCCTGTGCGTGCGACGTATGGGGTGCTAGGGGCATTGCTATTAATGTTATTCTTGGATGTGGTGTGGGTACTCATATGGAATCTGTAAGTGATGAACTACATTGGCGCGCGATGGAAATGTGTGACAGGCAATTGCCTGAAGATTATATCTGTCGAGGCAAGCATATTCGGTTTGTTATGAATTCCAAAATGCAGCATATGTTTTTGGACCGTTTTTTCCCTCAATTTGTATTGGATGCGGGTGATAATCCGCATGTATGGTTAACTTATAAGGGCAAGCGTGTGGTTGCTGGAAAACCTGCCTATTGCGCCCGTGTTGGTAGTATGATTCGGCGGCGTGGGTTATTGGCAAATTTAAGTGTTCGCGAAAACTTATTGTTACCTTTTTTGTATGGTGAAGATAAGGCTTGCTTGAAGAAAGCTGAACGTGAAGTTGAAGCCGTAGCAGAGTTTCTTGGTTTAAGCTCATTACTTTATGAGCAAGCAGGTGAACGCTCGGTTTATACACACGCCTTGGTGAGCCTAGGTCATTGTCTACTCAAGCGACCTGATGTGATTGTGGCGCAAGAAGTTCATGTCGGCATGTTACATGATCATTTGCAGGTATTTCGCGATAAAGCCAAGGAGGCTGTGGCGCAATTGGGTGCAGGTGTATTATACTTAACATCATCGATACATGAAGGCTCGGGATTGGAGTTTTCACGGACATATGAGATCGAATGCGATAATATGCTTGATGCGAGTGGTGTATGGTAGATTCTACAAATTTTGTATCTGGCATAAGGCGCCAAGTGGGCTGGTTTGTTATGCTGGGTATTGGTGCGCTAATTTTGGTCGTGCTGATTGTGAGTG
>CAYPXU010000236.1:0-1534 GCA_964414875.1 uncultured Zetaproteobacteria bacterium
TAACATACGGAGGTTTTAAATGTTTCACAAGCTCATAACCCCTGCTTTTACACTTACTATCTTCGCGGCTTTGAGCCTACCTGCACTCGCCGTAGAAACTTCAAAATCAGACAATGAAGACATCCCCGATGCCATGCAACACCTTGTTAAAGCCCCAGATATTGACTTTGAAAACCTGCGCGATCCTTTTGCCTCTTATCTTGCCACAGTCGCTTTGCGCGGTCGCTTGCTGCTTGCTGAAAAACAATCGAAACTGGCCAATCGCGCCCGACAACCGCTTGAGTTTTTCGATCTCGGCACGCTCACCCTCACAGGTATTTTCAGCATGGGTAAAAAGCGTGTTGCCATGGTACAAGACAACCAAGGACAAGGTTATACTGTAACACGCGGTGATTATATGGGAAAAAACAATGGTCTCGTTGAAAAAATTGACATCGATACACTTTATCTTGTCGAGCAAGTCGTTAATCCAGCTGGCGATATTATCGACCATCAGGTCACACTTACACTTAAAGAAATCAACGAATAGACTGTTATGGCAATGCCTCAAGAACAGGTTAAATGCCTGTTCGAACACCTGCGTAAGCTCGACCCTGAACCAAAAACTGAACTAAATTACAACACACCCTTTGAGCTTCTTGCTTCAGTGATGCTGTCAGCACAATCCACCGATGTTGGTGTCAACAAAGCCACTGCCAAGCTTTATCCCGTTGCCAACACCCCTCAAGCCATACTCGATTTGGGGGAAGAAGCGTTAAAAACGTATATTTCCACCATTGGTTTATATAACAGCAAAGCCAAACATCTCATGCAAACATGTGATATGCTGGTGCGCTTGCACCACAGCGAAGTGCCCAATACGCGCAAAGAGCTTGAAGCGCTACCTGGTGTAGGGCGAAAGACTGCCAATGTCGTACTCAATATTCTTTTTCATAAGCCTACCATTGCAGTCGACACACATATTTTTCGTGTCGGCAATCGCACCGGGCTTGCAACTGGAAAAACACCCTTGGATGTTGAAAAGAAATTACTAAAAGTAGTGCCCAAAGAGTTTTTATTACATGCCCATCATTGGTTAATATTACATGGACGCTATACCTGCATGGCACGCAAACCTTTATGCCATAAATGCCCTATCAGTGATAGCTGCCAATGGTCTGAAAAACCACAAGCAATGTAGAGCATTCAGTATCATAAAGTAGCTACTCGTAAACTGAGCGCAATCCTTCTAAATATTTTTGCGCACGGCTTTTACCTTCTAATAGCAGCACATCGGGATTTTCACCCAAAGCCTTCAATGACTCATATGCATAGGCTTGCTGCTCATCAACAGTCATCTTACTCCAATCCGATGCATCCACAATGCCATCACCTGTTTTATCAAAACGTGTATCAACAGGTATGACAACATCTTCTGAGGCTTGATCCGCAGCTGCATCACTCACAAAGACAAAGAGCGGCAGCATCGCTGCCACCGCCCCTAGCAATATTACATGTTTAAACATTAATAACGGTAATGCTCAACTTTATAAGG